>NZ_DLSO01000057.1:0-4813 GCF_002500165.1 Gordonia sp. UBA7860
CTCGCGCAGCCGCGGGTCGAGGCGCACCCCCGTGCCGAGCGCGTCGGCGACCGCGGTCGCGGTGCGGCGCGTGCGCAGGAGGTCGGACGTGACGACGTCCGTGCTCGCACCGGCCGGGACGCGTGCCCGCAGCGCCGCCGCGACGAGGTGCGCGTGCCGCAGCCCGGCGGGGGTGAGGTCGGAGTCGTGCTGGCCGCCGACGAGGCCGTCGACGTGGTGCGTCGCCTCCGGGTGGGTCACGACGTGCACGGTGCGCTCGCGCACACCGACGAGGTCGGGCAGCGGGGGAGGGAGGAGTGGTCGGGGAGCGTCGGGCACCGGGACAGGGTGGCACACACGGCCGGGAGGACGGCGGTGGCGAGGGGAGCGTCGCGGTGGTCGGCATGCACCGTGACGCAGGGGGAGCCTCGCCTGGAGCGGGGGACCGATGACTCCCGGCGCACCCAACAGCCGGACGGCGTCACCGCGGGCGCTCATGCGTCACCACGGTGTTGACCTAAACACAATGGTTTGGGGTCTATGTCCGATTCTAGGCATCGTAGCCGATGGTGCGGTCCCGAACCACCCGGCGGCCGCCCGGCGCTGCGACGGGTTGTGGCGAACGCGCGGACGACGGCCGGTCGGCACGCTGGTCGGCATCGTTCGTGGGCCGGGCCTGCACGGGGGACACCGTGCGCCAGGTCCACACGCCGGCCGCCGCGAGGCCGCCGATGGCGCCGACCAGGAGGAACACCAGGACGGTCAGCACGAGCACCGGCAGCCAGACGAGCGTCGCGCACGTCGTCAGGACGCGTCCAGACCGACGGGCGTCCGGTGCGGCGGCCGTGAACACCGACGTCGGCGCGCCCGAAGACGCCGAGACGAAACTCGAGGACGCCGGTGCGGCGGTCGCGCCGATACCGGTCCGCGACACGCGCTGCAGGGATCGCGCGGCGCGGCCCGTCGCGCGGGAGTCGGTGCTGCGGGTGGCAGGTGCGAGAAGCCGCGGTGCATACGTCGTCGTGCTCATGACGAAGGGGAGCCCACCGGGGCGCCTCGTGATGCGCTGGAGGGCGCTTCGTTCCGGCAAAATGACATAATGTACATTATCGGCGGTTAACTGGTGCGAGTTGCATCTGATGCAAGAACTCGCACCTCGGTGCGATGGCTGCGTCGCTCCAGGTCAGCAGCACATTCCCGCCGTCGTGGACGTGCTAACGCCGGTCGACTCTTGCCGCCTCGCTGCAGGTCGCCCTAGGTTTCGTGCATCAGATGCACGATTCCTCGGAAGGATGGTCGCGTGCTCGAGACTCCCGGGTCGGTTCCGATGCGGCTCACCGGCGCGACGAACGTCCCTCTCCTGCGCGCTGAGCTGCAGGTGTTCGAGGCGATGCTGGCCGGGTGGCGCAACCAGATGCTGGCGCGAGGCCTGACGATCGCGACGATCAAGAGCCGCAACCGGGTCGTGGAACGCTTTCAGGAGTTCACGAACGACTTTCCGTGGTCCTGGCAGGCATCAGACCTGGACGAGTACTTCGCAGAGCGCCGCTCGGGCGGACGGACGCTGGCGTTGACCACGTTGCGTGCGGAGTCGAACGCGATCGCGATGTTCTGCTCGTTCATCTGCGACGGCCGCTACGGCTGGGCGACGTTGTGCGAGCAGCGCTTCGGCGACCTGCCGTCTCAGATCGTCTTCGAGTGGAACACCCCGCGGCACAAGACCGACGACGCCGTCGCACCGGGACGACGCGCCTTCGTGATCGATGAGCTGCAGCGCTTCTTCGACACCGTCGACGACTTTGTCGACGCCCATCATCACGCCCGGTCCAAGACGTGGCTGACGGCGATGCGTGACTCAATGGCATTCAAGGTCTGCTACGCCTACGGGCTGCGCCGCCGCGAGCTGGTCATGCTCGACGTGCACGACTTCGGCCCGAACCCTCACGTGCCGGACTACGGACGCTTCGGGGCGCTGACCGTGCGCTGGGCCAAAGGAATGGCCGGAACCGGGCCCCGCAGGCGCACAGTGCTGACCACTCCGCAGTTTGACTGGGTCACCAGCGTGCTCGAGAGGTGGCACTCCCCCGGTGGCCGCGGACAGTTCGCCACCGCCGCCCGCTCCAACGCGCTGTGGCCGTCCGAGCGCGGCGACCGCATCACGATGAGCGGCCTGGCTCGCTCGTTCGCACGGTTCCGCGACCTCGCGGGCCTTCCGGAGGAACTCAGCCTGCACGCGCTGCGACACTCCTACGTGACTCACCTGATCGAGGCCGGCTATGACCCGCTGTTCGTCCAGCAGCAGGTCGGCCATTCGTACTCGTCGACCACGGCGCTTTACACCTCGGTCTCGTCGGACTACAAGCAGAAGGTCGTTCAGCGGATGATCGCCCAGCGGCTGCGCACCGGGACCGGAGAACCAGATGAATGAGATCAAGCGCCTCGGCTACACGTGGCACCTGCGGCAGATCATGGCCCAGCACAATCTCTGGAAGTCGACCGAGCTACGCCCCCTCCTACGCGACCGCGGCATCAATCTGTCCGATACGCAGATCTACCGTCTCGTGACGGGCACACCGGAACGGATCTCCCTGAGCGTCCTCGTCGCGCTCTGCGACATCTTCGACTGCTCCCCCGCCGACCTCATCGAGCCGAGGGTGGAGCTGCGCGCCGCGAAGACCGCGAACGCACCGCGGCGCCCCCTCGAGGGCGACACCACGGCGTCCATCGCTCACCGCATCCGACTCGTGAAGAGCGATGATGGCCCGCCCGCGCAAGCCTGAGGATCCAGAGACCTACCCCACGCCCTGCGCCCGGTGCGGCGGCCATTACCCGCTCAGCGTCACCTGGCCCGACGGGCGGTCGTGCAACTACTGTCGCCTCGCTGCAATCCGCACGACCGGGACCTGCGACTGTGGGCACGAGGGAGTCCTGCCTGGCCGCATCGACGGGCGCCCCGCGTGCCGCGCCTGCTCCGGAGTCCGCGTCAACATCGACTGCCAACGCTGCGGCGCCGAAACGGAGCTCTACCGCAACCAGATGTGCCAGCAGTGCGTCCTGGCCGACCTCGTCGATGCGGCGTTCGCCGACCCCCAAACCGGCAAGGTGTCAGCGCAGCTCAGACCGGTCACCGACGCAATCAAGTCGATGGAACGGGCGAACTCCGGGCTCACCTGGATTCGCCAAGAGCATGTTCACACCATGCTTCGCGAGATCGCCGCGGCCAGGCCCGTGACACACGCGTCGATGGACCGGCTCGACCGCGGCCGCACGCGCGAGTACATCCGAGGCCTGCTTGTCGAGCACGGGGTCCTCGAGCCGCGCGACGAGCTCATCGCTCGCTTCACCGAGTGGGCCGACGACGCCGAGGACCGGATCGCCGACGCCGAGCATCGCGCGATCGTCCACCGCTACATTCGCTGGAGGCATCTGCGGCACATGCGCGCAGAGTCCCCCATCAGCAACGGCACGTTCCTGCGCGCCAAGCAGGTGACGACGGTCGCGATCGAGTTCTGCAACTGGCTGACCGACAACGGTAAGACGCTGGCATCGGCGACACAGGACGACCTCGACACCTGGCTCGCAGAAGGCGCCACGACGCGACTTATCGTCGCCTGGTTTCTCACCTGGGCGCGCACGGCGCAGGTGACCGATCCCGCGCTGACCGTCCCGCGTCATCGTCGCGGGACCGCCGCCCGCCTCCCCCACGACGACCAAGCCGGAGCGCTCGACCACGTCCTGTCCTCTTCGGAGTGGTCCTCCCGCAACCAGTTCGCGGCGCTCCTCGTCCTGGTCTTCGCGCAGCCCATCGCGCACATCGTGCGGCTGCGCTGGGACGACGTCACGATCGCTCCCGACAACGTGACCGTGAACGTCGCCGGCATGCCGATCCTGTTCGACCACCCGCTCGACGGCCCGGTGCGCGACCTTGCAGCCAACCCCGGACAAGCGAATACGGCGGCACACCGTGACTCGCCGTGGATCTTCCGCGGTGCCATGCCCGGCAACCATGTCACCGCGATGCACGTGCGGCGGCAGCTGCGCCCGCTGTTCTCCTCGCTCGCCGCGCGCCTAGGCACGCTCACCGAGCTGAGCAGACAGACCCCCGTAGCGGTCCTCGCCGAGGCCCTCGGCTACACGGCCGCCACGCTTGAGAAGCACGCCGCCGTCTCGGGAGCCGACTACGGCAAGTACGTCTCCGACCTCGCTCAGACCTAGCGCGGCCCCGGACGTCAGACTCACTGCGCGCGGCAGGCCAGCCACGAGACGACTTGACCTTCGCCTACGGCTCCTTCCGAAGGTAGACCCAGTGCTCACCCGGGAGGAGGTCGCGCGGTTCCGAGACCGGGGCCCAGACGGCCGTGAAGTCGACCGTGACGTCTTCGTGGAAGTCTGCAATCACATGGGTCTCCGCCAGCGAGACGTCCTCGAGGTCGTCGTCCGTCGGATCGTTCTCGAAGAGGAACCTTGCCGTCACCACGGGATAGTCGAAGGTCGCGGTGACACCACGCAGGTTCGGACCTACGAGATCCCACAACGCCCGCTGAATCGACAGCAGAACGCTGACCCTGAACTCCATCCAGCCGCCCCTTAGGCCCAGTCGTCACGATTCGGAGTGCTGCCGCGACCGAGGCCGCTCTCGTTCCTCAACCGCAGAAGGTCAAAGATGCCCCCGGTGCCATCGTTGCAGAGAGACAGCGCCGCTCGTCACCCGTTCCACGACTCCGTGCTGCTCCATCCACACGGGCGAGTCAGATCAGTCGGCCCCCATCGGCCACGGAGACAGTAGCCGCCACTCGGACTCGCACCCGCCGAACTCGCACGACTACCAGTTGGG
>NZ_DLSO01000076.1:0-20547 GCF_002500165.1 Gordonia sp. UBA7860
ATCAGGAGGATCCGGCGATCGGCAAGCTCTACTCGGTTCTCCTCGCGGGCGAGTTCGCCGCATTCCACCGGCTGATCGACGAGTCGGCGATGGCGCCCGACGTGCAGGGGCGTATCAACATCGCGCGCATGGTTGCTTCGGAGATCGCGCACTTCGAGAACCTGTCCGAACAGGTGAGCCGATACGGCATCGACCCGGCCGAGGCCGTGGTGCGCTACAGCGGGGTGTTCGACGAGTACCACCGCGTCACCAATCCCAAGACCTGGTACGAGGCGCTGGTGAAGGCATACATCGCCGACGGCCTGGCAGCCGACTTCTACGCGGAGGTCTCCGGTGCTCTGCCCGCGGGACCTCGCGCGGTGGTCGCCGAGGTGATGTCGGCGACGGGCAGTTCGGCATTCGCCCGCGACGAGGTGCGCAAAGCCATCGACGCGAACCCGGCTCTGCGGTCGCCGCTGACGCTGTGGGGACGCCGCCTGCTCGGCGAGGCCATCACACACGCGCAGTGGGTGCTCGCGGCTGAGGAGGAGGTCACCGACCTGCTCTTCGCGGGCGCGGCGTCGTTGCAGGGCATGGCGGGATTCTTCGACGTCGTCGCCGACCGACACAGCGCACGCATGGCCGACCTCGGGCTCGGCTGAAACACTCCGATCCGCCGGTTGTTCGGGTTCGTTCGCTGTCAGCGGAGCGGGTGTCCGTGTCGAGCAACCCTGCACTAGCCTTATGCCGAAGGCATTGCATCAGTGCGGGAGTCGTGCACGACGACTCGCCTCACACATCAGTCGCGCGAGCTCCGCGCGACATCGCCAACGGAAGGGTGGCCATGTCCGTCGAAGTGAAGATCGGCATCACCGACAGCCCGCGAGAACTGTCCATCCAGTCGACGCTCAGCGGCGACAAGGCATTGGCCGCTGTGGAGTCCGCCCTCTCGGGCAAGGAGTCGTTGCTGTCGCTGACCGACGACAAGGGTTCACGGTTCCTGATCCCGGTCACCAAGATCGCCTACGTCGAGGTCGGCAGCTCGGAGACGCGGCGCGTCGGATTCGGGAGCTGATCGCTCGAGAAAGCCAGTCCCGGCCCCCGACGGTCCTATCGACCGGAGGGGGCCGGTCGGCATTTCGCGCTACTCGGTCCCGCCGGATTCGCCATGTTTCGGCACGTGCGACAACCCGCCCCAGAGCAGCGCGACCGTGGTGTCGACCGCTTCGCTCTTGGCAATGGGGCGCTTGGCCTCGAGCCAGTATCTGGCGTTGACCTGACTCGCGCCGACCAGTCCGGCCGCGAGCATCCGTGAACGGTACGGGTCGAGTCCTGAATCGTGCATGACAAGCCCGTAGACGGCGTCGACACAGGCCTCGGTCGCGCCCTCGACCCGACGGATCACCGCGGGATCCAGGGCGTCGGACGAGAAGATCAGCCGATAGCCGGAATTGTCCTCATCGATGAAATTGAAGAATGCAGCCACCGCAGCCCGGACGCGCTGGCGGTTGTCGGTGGTGGTGAGCAACGCGTTGTTCACGTCGGTCACGAGCTTCTCGGCGTGCGAGTCGACGACCGCGATGTAGAGGTCGAGTTTCGACGGAAAGTGTTGGTACAGAACGGGTTTGCTGACCCCTGCGTGGACTGCGATCTCGTCCATGCCCGCCGAGTGGTAGCCGCGTTCGACGAAGATCTCGCTGGCGGCGTCGAGGAGTTGTCGCCGCCGTGCGCTGCGGGGCATCCGGGTCCCGTTTCTGGTACCCGATGACGATGCGTTGGCGCTAGGTGGCATGGATATAGGGTACTCGGGCCTCCCCACAACGTGACCGGGGTCGCACCCTTTGTCGACTGTCCGGTGTCGCGCAGGTGGCTCACGGGTGGATGGGTGCCGTTGGCCTCCCCGGATTGAGTGGGTACCTGTGAGAAAGTTGTCCGTGTGAGCCACACAGACAGTGGGCCCGAACAGTCGGGGGACGACGTCGACCCATCCCGTCGGGGCGGCGCATCGACACGTCGGGTCAGGGCAGGGGACGCGGTGCCGCGTGCTGCGCGTGAGTCGCGTTCGCAGCAGCGGGCGGCGCGATCATCGGTCGAGGACACCACCCGGATCGAGACGATCCGGACCGGCGCGGCGTCGAACTCGGGCGCACGTCCGCGGTCGCGTCCGCTGCCGGATCAGCCGCTGCGTGCGCGCTGGGATCCGACCGACGACAACGGCAGGGCCAGGGTCGACCGCGACGCTCAACCGGAGCGGAAGAAGCAGAGCGCACTCGGTCGCTTCGTGTCCACCTATGGGTGGCGCGCCTATGCCATTCCGGTCCTGATCATCCTCACCATCGTGCTGATCGTGGTGACCGTGCGAGACGACGATTCGAGCTCGGATGCGTCGAGTTCCGACGTCACGCCCGCGGCTCAGCGGAACACCAACGTCACCAAGGAGACCAAGCCGGTCGGCGCCCCGACGTCGTCGATCAAAGACGTCTCGCTGCCTGCCGGAACGTTGCCCGACGGGGGTCCGTACACGCAGCAGGGTAAGAAGACCTTCCACGTCGTCCCCGGTTCCGGAAAGCAGATCGGTACCGGACCGCAGGTGTACACCTACACAGTCGAGGTGGAGGACGGCGTCGCGCCGTCGGATTACGGCAGCGATCGCACGTTCGGCAAGATGGTCGACGCCACGCTCGCCAACAGTCGGAGTTGGATCGGCGACGGCAAGGTCGCGTTTCGACGCATCGCCGACGGCGAGCCGGATCTGCGGATCTCGCTCAGTTCACCGGGTACCGCGCGGGAACTGTGTGGATACCAGATCAAACTCGAGACGTCGTGCTTCTATCCGCCCGACAAGCGGGTGACCATCAACGAGGCCCGCTGGGTGCGTGGTGCGCTCTCCTACGAGGGCGACGACGTCGCGTATCGGCAGTACCTCATCAATCACGAGGTCGGCCACGGCATCGGCTACGAACACCACGAACCCTGTAAACACAACGGTGCGCTGGCGCCGGTGATGATGCAGCAGTCCTTCGGGGTCGCGAACTCCCAGATCATGGCGCTCGACCCCGACATGGAGGCCGACAAGACCTTCGTGTGCAAGCCGAACCCCTGGCCGTTCCCCGACAGGTGAGCCACTCCTCGTCGTGCTGTCCCGTCGAGCCGTCGGGAATGCCCGTGTGAGGCGAGTCGTTGTCTGGGTGAGTTGGTTTTCCTTTTCAGACGGTTTTTCTTAGACGGAGGCGTCCACGTGTCCCTGCCACCGCTTCTCGCACCAGCGGCAGAACTCTCCAATGACGAAGTAGCCCGCTACAGCAGGCACCTGATCATTCCCGACGTCGGGATGGACGGTCAGAAACGGTTGAAGAACGCCAGGGTGCTCGTGATCGGCGCCGGGGGTCTCGGTTCGCCGACGTTGCTCTACCTGGCGGCAGCGGGTGTGGGAACCATCGGCATCGTCGAATTCGACGTCGTCGACGAGTCGAACCTGCAGCGACAGGTCATCCATGGGCAGTCCGACATCGGTCGGCCGAAAGCCGAGAGCGCCCGTGACTCGATCCAGGAGATCAACCCCTACGTCACCGTCAACATCCACGACGAACGCCTCGAGCCCGAGGGTGCGATCGAGCTGTTCTCGCAGTACGACCTCATCATCGACGGCACCGACAACTTCGCGACCCGCTACCTGGTCAACGACGCCGCGGTGCTCGCGCACAAGCCGTACGTGTGGGGATCGATCTATCGGTTCGAGGGCCAGGCGTCGGTGTTCTGGGAGGACGCACCCGACGGACGCGGCATCAACTATCGCGACCTCTATCCGCAGGCGCCGCCGCCCGGGATGGTTCCCTCCTGCGCGGAGGGCGGCGTTCTCGGCATTCTGTGCGCGTCGATCGGCTCGATCATGGGTACCGAGGCCATCAAACTCATCTGCGGTATCGGCGAGCCTTTGCTCGGCCGTCTGATGGTCTACGACGCATTGGACATGACCTATCGCACCATCAAGATCCGCAAAGACCCTGAGGGCGAACGCATCTCGGGACTCATCGACTACGAGGAGTTCTGCGGTGTGGTGTCCGACGAGGCCGCGCAGGCGGCCGACGGGTCGACGCTCACTCCGCGTGAGCTCAAGGAGCGTCTCGATTCCGGCGAGAAGCTGGCGCTGATCGACGTCCGCGAGCCCGTCGAATGGGACATCGTGCACATCGACGGTGCCACGCTGGTCCCGAAGGGCGACATCCTCTCCGGTACGGCGCTCGCACAGATCCCGCAGGACCGTCCGACGGTGCTGTACTGCAAGACCGGTATCCGGTCGGCCGAGGCGCTCGCCGCGTTGAAGCGGGCGGGTTTCTCCGACGCCACCCATCTGCAGGGTGGGGTCACCGCGTGGGCCAACCAGGTCGACAAGGAGCTGCCGGTCTACTGAGCGTCGTTCGTCGCAAGTCCCGGCGCGCCACGCGTCGCTGCAGCACATACGACGTTGCGCTCGGTAATCTCTGCAGACGTGCAGAATCCGCAACCGCCCGATCACGTGCTCAACACGTTCGGGCTCACCTCTCACCCGCCCATCGCCATGGGCGACACCTGGGTGGGCGGCTGGCGGGTCGGCGAGGTGGTGCTGTCCCTCGTGCCCGACCACGCGCGGGCAGCCTGGTCGGCGTCTGTGCGCGAGAACCTCTACGTCGAGGGTCTGCGGATTGCGCGGCCGTTCCGCGCGACCGACGGGCGGTACGTCGTGTCGGGGTGGCGTGCGGACACCTACATCGCCGGATCTCCTGAACCCCGACACGACGAGGTGCTCGCCGTAGGTGACCGTCTGCACGAGGTACTCGCCGACCTCGAACGTCCACGCTTTCTGTTGCAGCAGCCCGCGCCGCCGCACACCGACGTCGACGTGTTCGCCGCGGCCGACCGCGCCGCCTGGGAGGACGTGCCGTTGCGTTCGGCGCGCGCCGCCGGAATGAGCGAACCGAGGTCCGACGACGGCATGCGCAGCGTCGACATGCTCAAGACTCTCGGGACGCTACGCAAGCCTGTCGACGTGCCGTCGCAGGTGGTGCACGGCGACCTGTTCGGCACAGTCCTTTTCGCAGGTGCGGCCGCGCCCGGGATCACCGACATCGTGCCCTACTGGCGTCCTGCTCCGTGGGCATCGGCGGTCGTCGTCGTCGATTCGCTCGCGTGGGGTGGAGCCGACGACGATCTGGTGCAGCGGTGGTCCGACCAACCCGAATGGGCGCAGATGATGTTGCGCGCCACCATGTTCCGGCTCGCGGTCCACGCCCTGCACCCGCGCTCGACTGCCGGCGCGCTGCCGGGACTCGCGCGGGTCGTCGACATCGTGCGGATGATGCTCTAGCGGCGTTCTCGGCCGCAGCGCCACGTCACGGCGTCGGGATCTCCCAGCGGCAGTCGCGCAGCGCGACGCGGTCGTCGCGGATGGGTACGCCCTCGGTGCGCAGTCGTTCCAGTTGACGCGTCGCCAGGTGTGCGGCGGGGCGCCCCGACGCCGGAACAACCCGATGCCACGGCAGGTCGGCGGTGTCGGTGCGCATGATCCAGCCGACGATGCGCGGCGACGAGAGTCCCGCTGCGGCCGCGAGGTCGCCGTAGGTGCTCACCTGGCCTACCGGGATTGCCGCGACGAGCTCGCGCACCGCTTCGACGTCGGCCTCGCTGATCTTGGCCAACGGCTCCTCACTTGCCTTCGGGGAGCAGGCCTGCGCCTTCACGAATGAGTGTCGCGCACAGGTCGGGTTCGAGGAACGGCACCATGTGTGCGCAGTCGGCGTGGTGGACGGTGACGTCCGGGCGTTCCGCCGCGCAGGCGTCGAGGAATGCTCGACCGACGAACGGAGGATCGACGCGGTCGGCGACGACGACGTCGGTCCCGACGCCTCGCGGTGGCAGGACGAACGGTCGGGCCATCTCGCTCCACGCTGTCGCCGCGGCGGGCTCGCTGATCCGCCACCCGACCCGGCCGTGTGGACGGTCGACGAGATGCTCGTCTAGTTCGCGATCGAGGTCGTCGGTCGGAACGTCTGCCCATCCCTCGGACAGCTTTGCGGCACGTGCGGCGTCGGCGTTGGCGTAGTCCCAGTTGTCGAGGCTGTCGGTCGAGACTTCGAGCGCGAACACCGGGTCGAGGCCCTGTGCGGGGTCGAGAAGGATGAGCCGACGGACCTGGTCGGGCATCCGGGCTGCCAGGCGTACGGCGATGGCACCACCGAACGAGTGACCGACCAGCACGAACGGTTCGTCGGCGCCGAGCTGTGTCTCGACAGCCGTGGCGACGGCGTCGACATGGTCGTCGAGGCCCCACGGTGGCCGCCACGGCGACCTGCCGTGCCCGAGGAGATCGGGTGCGATCACGCGGAGCTCGGGAATGCTGCTCGACGCGAAGTGTTCCCATCGTCGACCGTGGCCGGTGAGACCGTGCAGAGCGACGACCGCCTGGCCATCAGGAGGACCGAAGACGTAGGTGTGCAGCGGAGCCATGAACTCATCATGCCCCGCGTCGTATCCGTTTCAGTGCGCGCCACCCCGACTGCTCGCCGGGGTGGGGAACTCGTGAGAACGGGTGTCGTAGGCGCGTGATTCGATGGACTCGTGGCTCGACGACAAGGGGGGCCGAGACAGTCCCGGACAAACGCACCCCGTACACGACACCCCCGTGAGGGGCAGGGGGGCGGCACTGCGCTGCGCACCCATCTCGTCGCGTCGACCACTGATTCCGATGGCGCGCAGGGCGCCGGGCGGCCGAGGGTCTGGCCGGCGCAGGTGCAGGCTGTGATCGACGGCGCGGCACCGGCCTCTGGCGACGGCTCCGGCTGGCAACCGTGGCGGGTGCACGGCGGGCCGGGAACCGGCAAGACGTCGCTCGTCGTCGACGCCGCTGTCGCGCGGTTGCTGTCTGCCGATACGGACCCCGAGTCGATCCTGGTGCTCGCGTCGAGCAGGCGTGCGGCGGTCGCACTGCGCGAACGGATCACCCGCAGGGTGCTGGCTGAGTCGGGTGGCTTCGGAACGGGGGCAGGCGGCGCGTTGCGCGAACCGCTCGTCCGCACGATCCACTCGTACGCGTTCGCCATCCTGCGGTTGCAGGCGAGCGCGCACGGCAATCCGCCGCCCCGTCTGATCACCGGTTCGGAGCAAGACGTCGTGCTGCGCGAACTGCTCGCGGGCGATATCGAAGACGGTGCGGGCTACTGGCCGAAGCTGCTACGTCCCGCGCTGGGCACCGACGGCTTCGCGCAGGCATTGCGCGACCTCATGATGCGGGCTGCCGAGCGTGGCGTCGGCCCGGAAGAACTCGCGTCGCTCGGCCGCACACATCGCCGACCCGAATGGGTCGCCGCGGCGCGGGCATACGCACAGTACGAGCAGAACATGCTGTTGCGCGGGGCCGTGGGGCTCGCGACTCCCGGTGCGTCGGCGCCCGCGGTCGACGCCGCCGAGCTGGTCGGGTCGGCGCTGTCGGCGTTCGCGACAGATCCCGAGCTCCTCGCGGGTCAGCGCAATCGCATCCGGCACCTGATCGTCGACGACGCACAGCACCTCGACCCGCAGGCAGCAGAACTCGTCCGACTCGTCGGCACCGGAACCGAGTCGACGATCATCGCCGCCGACACCGACCAGTCGATCTTCGGATTCCGTGGTGCGAGTCCGCGTTTCGCCGACGGACTGGCCGATCCAGGATCCGAACGCGACGTCGTGCTGAGCGAGGATTTCCGTTCGCACCCCGACATCGGCGAGGTCGGCCGAGCGCTCGCGTCGCGGCTCCCCGGTGCCCGGCCGCATTCCTATCCACGGGCGTCGGCAACGGCGGACGACGACGCAGGCGCGGCGGTCAGGGTGTTCTCGTCGGCGGCCAAGGAGGCGACGGCCGTCGCCGACCTGCTGCGCCGCGCCCACCTGTTCGAGGGTGTCCCGTGGTCGGACATGGCGGTCATCGTGCGCTCTGTGCACCTGGCATTGCCTGCGCTGCGTCGAGCGTTCCGATCCGCGGGCGTCCCGCTCACGACGCCCACCTCCGATCTGCCGATCCACCGGCAACGTTCCGTTGCGGCGCTGATGACGGTGCTGTGCGCGGTCGCGGCGCGCTCGGATGCAGCAGAGGTAGCTCCTTCTCCCGACGAGACGTTCTCCATCGACGACACCGTCGCGTTGCTGACCGGCCCCATCGGAGCTGCCGATCCGGGCGCGATGCGCCGACTGCGTCGTGGTGTGCGCAGGTGCGACGAGAAGGCGGAGCGTGACGCATCCTCGGCCGGAGATGTCGCGGGTGAGGCTGCGGCGCAACGTGATTCGTTGACATCGTTGCGGGAGGCACTGCTCGACGACGAGGTCGCGCAGCGTTACCTGCGCGCGCTATCCGACGCCGAGGCCGCACCGTTGCGGCGCGCGCTCGACGTGATAGCTGCAGCGCAGCGGGCTCATGGTGCCCGCCGCGGCGTCGAGGAGACCCTGTGGGCCGCGTGGCAGGCGAGTGGGCTCGAGCGTCGGTGGGTCGGCAGCGCGATCAGGGGTGGGCCCGCAGGTGAACAGGCCGACCGCGATCTCGACGCGATGATGGCGATGTTCGAGGCGGCGGGCGACTTCGCCGACACGCTCCCGTCTGCGGGGCCCGCGGCTTTCGTGCACTACTTGAGCCAGTTGCAGATCCCCCGCGATTCCCGAACCGCTTCTGCGGCAGCCGATTCGGTGACGGTCCTGTCCGCGCATGCTGCGGCGGGCCGCGAGTGGGAGGTCGTCGCTGTCGCGGGTGTCCTCGACGGGCTCTGGCCGTCGCTGCGGAGTCGGGGCAGCGTGCTCGCCACCGCTGAGCTCGTCGACCTGCTCGACGGCGTCGCACCAGACGGGATCGACGTCGTCACGCGTGGTGCCGGGGCACTCGCGGACGAGCGGCGTCTGTTGCTCGTCGCGTGCACGCGGGCGCGGCGTCGACTTCTCGTCACAGCGGTCGAGGACGGTAGCGGCGACGCATCGCCGTCGAGGTTCGTCGCCGAGATCGCGGCGGCGCTCGGTGGCGAGTCCGACACGGACGCAGATGCGCCGCAGGTCATGGAGGGCGTCGCGCTCGATCCCGGCGTCGACCGTGTGCTGTCGCTTCCGTCGTTGGTGGCCACCCTGCGGTCCGTGGTCATCGCCGGTGCGCAGGAGCCAGAACTCGACGAGCGCACCAGGGCGGCCGCCGAACTCCTTGCCACACTTGCCGATTCCGACATCCCGGGAGCGCACCCGCGTGACTGGTTCGGTCTGGCAGAGGTGAGCACCGATGCGCCGCTGTGGCGCCCCGACGACGGGCCGATCACTTTGTCGCCGTCGAATATCGAGAGTTTGAGCAGGTGCTCGCTGCGCTGGCTGCTCGAACGCAACGGTGGGCGCGACGGCGATGCGACACCCGCCATCGCGGGCAGCCTGGTGCACACGCTCGTGCAGGCGGTTGCGGGCAACATCGACCCGGCCGAGGTGACCGGCGCGTTGCGCGACATCTGGGAGCGCGTCGACACCGGAGCGGCGTGGTACTCGGCGCACGAGTTGGAACGAGCGGAGGAGATGCTCACCAATTTCCGTGACTGGCTGCGTATTTCGCGCGACGAACTGCGGGAGCGTGGTGTCGAATCGGCCATCGACGCCACGGTGCCCGGCGTCGACGACGATCCACCGGTGCGGCTGCGTGGTCGCGTCGACCGACTCGAGGCCGACTCGTCGGGCAGGCCCGTCGTCGTGGATGTGAAGACCGCGAAGACCGCGGTGTCGCGCGCCGATGCCGAGGAGCACGCACAGCTCGCCGCCTACCAGATGGCGCTTGCGCACGGCGGTGCGGCGCAGTTTCCGCCCGACACCGACGGCACGCTCGAACCCGGGGGTGGGCGCCTGGTGTTCGTGTCGGCGAACAATACGTCGACGGGCGCGGCCGAGCGTGTCCAACCTCCGCTGACACCGGAACTGCTCGATGAGTGGATCGGTGTGGTGCGGTCGGCGGCCAAGGCGAGCGTCGGGCCGGTGTTCGACGCGACGCCTAACCCTGGCTGCGCGCACTGCGCACTGCACACGAGTTGTCCCGCGCAGTTGCGTGGCAAGGCGGTGATCGATGACTGACGTCGATGTGCGGCGCGCGCGTGTCTCCGCGACTTCGCTTGCCGCAGCGCTCGGATTGCCCTCGCCGACACCCGAACAGGTCGCGGTGATCGAGGCGCCGCTGGAACCGCTGCTCGTGGTCGCCGGTGCCGGTGCGGGCAAGACCGAGACCATGGCGTCGCGGGTCGTGTGGCTCGTCGCCAACGGGCTGGTCTCACCCGACGAGATCCTCGGACTCACGTTCACCCGCAAGGCGGCCAGCGAACTGGGCGCCCGCATTCGGCGTCGACTCTCGATGCTCGCGGGGTCGCCAGCCCTGGTGAACTGGGACCCCGACGGCATGCTGGCCGCGCGGCTGCGTTCGGCCGACCCCGAGGTGAGCACCTATCACGCGTACGCGGGCAGGCTCATCGCCGACTACGGGCTGCTGCTGCCCGTCGAACCGAGTTCGACGCTGCTGAGCGAGACCGAGCTGTGGCAACTCGCGTTCTCGATCGTGTCGAACTGGACCGGCCCGTTGCACACCACCAAAGTGCCCTCCGGCGTGACCGAGGCAGTGCTGCGGTTGCACGGCGAGATGGCCGAACATCTCGTCGATCTCGACACGCTGACCGCGTGGGGCGACGACCTGCGGTCGATGGTCGACACATTGCCGCCCGGCCCGAGGCAGCGTGCGGCGCCGAGCAAAGACCTCGTCAAGATCCAGGAGGTCATCGACGAACGCCGTGAACTGCTGCCGATGGTGGCGGCGCTGCGCGACGCGATGCGTGAACAGTCCGCACTCGACTTCGGCAGTCAGATGTCGCTGGCCGCCCAACTGGTGCAACGCAATCCGGACGTTGCGGCGGGTGAGCGGCGGTCCTTCCGTGCCGTGCTGCTCGACGAGTACCAGGACACAGGCCATTCGCAGCGAATCCTGTTGTCGACGCTGTTCGGTGGTGCGGGTACGAAAGCGTCTGGAGGCGAACGTGTTCCGACGGTCGCTGTCACGGCGGTCGGCGATCCGATCCAGTCCATCTACGGCTGGCGCGGCGCGTCGGCGGCCAACCTTCCCCGCTTCACCGCCGATTTCCCGCGCTCCGACGGCAGGCCGTCGGAGCGGCTCGAGCTGCTCACGAGTTGGCGCAACCCCTCGCACACGCTCGAGCTCGCGAACCGGACCTCGGAAGAGTTGCGGCGCAGGGGAATTCCGGTCAGCGTGCTGCGCCCGCGACCCGACGCGCCGTCGGGAACGGTCTCGATGGCCCTCACCTCGACGGTGGTCGACGAGCGGGCATGGCTGGGGGAGGCCATCGAACGTCACTACCGTGATGCCGAGCGCGACGGCGTCGACCCGCCGACCGTCGCGATCCTGGTGCGCCGCAACGAGGATTCGGCGCCGTTGGCGGACGAACTCGAGAGTCGGGGAATCCCGGCCGAGGTGATCGGTATCGGCGGGTTGCTCCACGTACCGGAGATCGAGGACGTCGTCGCGACGCTGCGGTTGATGGCGGATCCGATGGCCGGGACCGCAGCGATGCGACTCCTGACCGGCGCGCGCTGGCAGTTGGGCGCCGCCGACATCGCCGCACTGTGGCGGTGTGCCACCAACCTCGCCGCCGACGCCTTCGCGGCATCCGGTGGTGCTGTCACCAGCCGCGAAGAACTCGACGCCGCGCTCGACGCCGTGCTGCCGACCGAGGTCGTCGACCGTGCCGGAATCGCCGACGCCGTCGTCGATCCGGGCGATCCGGAGGCGTACACACCGCAGGGATACGCCCGTATCCGGGCGTTCGGCGCGCAGCTCGAGGCGCTGCGCAGGCGCATCGGCCAGCCGCTGCCCGAGCTCGTCGCCGACGTCGAGAACACGATCGGTGTCGGCATCGAGGCTCAGATCAGGGCTCGTCGCATGCGCGGTGCGATCACCGGACGCGAACATCTCGACGCCTTTGCCGAGTACGTCACCGCGTACGCCGACCGTCCCGGCGCGAATCTGCCGGGCCTGCTGGCCTTTCTCGACACCGCCGAGACCATCGAGAAGGGACTCGAGCCCGGCAGGATCGAGGTGGCCGAGCAACGCGTCCAGATCCTCACGGTGCATGCGGCCAAGGGGCTCGAGTGGGATGTCGTCGCGCTGCCGCACGTCGCGGCACGGATCTTCCCCGGTGGGCGGGCCGATACGACGTGGATGCGCAGCGCCAAGGAGTTGCCGGGACCGCTGCGTGGCGACCTCGCGGAACCGGGGACGGGGGAGGGCTTCCCCACCTTCGACCTCGCAGCCGCGGGCATCAGCAACCGCAAAGAACTCGCCGAGGCGCTGACTCTGCACAAGGAGGCGATCGACGAGCGCAGGCTGGAGGAGGATCGTCGACTCCTCTACGTCGCGTTGACGCGAGCGCGCCACGATCTGCTCGTCTCGGCGCATCACTGGAGCGAGACCGGCGACAAACCGCGCGGCGGGTCGGAATTCTTCGACGAGCTCGTCGCCATCGTCTCCGACGCCATCGCCGACCCTGCCGTCGATTCCGAGGGCCTCAGCATCGACGAGCTCGCCCCGCCACCGGAAGACGGTGCGACGAACCCGTTGGCCGAGCAGACCATTCGTGCGCCGTGGCCCGCGGATCGGCTGGGTGCGCGTCGCGAAGGAGTCGACGCGGCGGCCCGACTCGTCCTCGATGCGGTCGCCGCGCGCAGTGCTCCGGCGCTCTTCGACGCACCCGCCGACAGCGGCACCGAGTCGGCGGCACACGGGCAAGACCCTGAGACCGCAGAAGAATCCGAGATCGCGCAGTGGAGAGCGGAGGTCGACGCCCTGCTCGCCGAGCATTACCGAGGCAACCAGGCCTTCGTCGACGTCGCGCTCCCGACGCACCTGTCGGTCAGCCAACTCGTCGAACTCGACTCGGACGAAAGGGAATTCGCACGACGACTCCGCCGTCCGACGCCGTTCCGGCCCAATCCGACGGCACGCCGCGGTACCGCTTTCCACGCATGGGTGGAGCGGTGGTTCGGTGCGACGCGGCTGCTCGATATCGACGAACTACCGGGTGCCGCCGACTCGTCGGCCTCGCCGGACGCCGACCTCGACGCGCTGCGCGAGGCGTTCCTGGCGTCGAAGTGGGCGTCGCGCAATCCCAGCGAGGTCGAGGTCCCGTTCGAGACGGTCATCGGCGACACGGTGATCCGCGGCCGGATCGACGCGGTGTTCGCCGAACCCGACGGCTCGTGGGTCGTCGTCGACTGGAAGACGGGTGCGGTACCCGGTGGTCGGCGTGACGGGGCGTCGAACGACTCGACCGTCGGTGGTGCGCAACGAGAATCCGTCGACATTCAGCTCGCCGCCTATCGGATTGCGTGGGCGCAGCTCGCAGGTGTTCCGGTGGATCGGGTGAGCGCTGCGTTCCACTACGTCCGGCACAACTACACGCTCGAGCCCGAGGTGTTGCCCGACCATGACGATCTCGTCGCGCTGCTCGCGCGAGAGTCGGATCAGTGATACACCTCCCGGATGCATTAGATTCACACCCTGTGAAGCAAAGGTGGTTCGGCTGATGCGCGGACGCGGATTCCGACGTCGATGGCGGGGCGAGGAGCTGTCCGACGGCCCCGACTACGCACTCGTCGGCGTCGTCCGTATTCCGGAGCTCAAGCAGAGTCCGGCTCGGGCCATCGGGCGTCGGGTCATCTTCGCGGTAGTCGCGCTGTTCTTCACGGCCGTTCTCGTCTACGTCGACCGCAGCGGCTACCGCGACGTTCAAGATAACGAGCTCTCGTTTCTCGACGCGATGTATTACTCGGCTGTGACGTTGTCGACCACCGGCTACGGCGACATCACTCCGTTCAGTCCGTCGGCTCGCCTGCTCAACCTGCTGATCATCACTCCGCTACGCGTGCTGTTCCTGATCGTGTTGATCGGTACGACGCTCGAGGTGCTGACCGAGCGGTCCCGCCAAGCTCTTAAAATCCAGCGCTGGAGGAACAACTTGCGCAACCACACCGTCGTCATCGGGTACGGCACCAAGGGTCGTAGCGCGGTCGACGCGATGATCGGCGACGGCATCAAGCCGGCCGAGATCGTCGTCGTCGACAACAACCCGGGAGTCCTCGAGCATGCGGAGGCCGACGGTCTCGTGACGGTTCGCGGCGACGCCACGAAGTCCGACGTGCTGCGGCTGGCGGGTGTCGCGCACGCCGCCAGCATCGTCGTGGCCGCCAATCGCGACGACACCGCCGTTCTCGCCACGCTCACGGCGCGCGAACTCAACCCGCGCGCGAAGATCGTCGCGTCGATCAGGGAGTCGGAGAACACGCACCTGATGCGGCAGTCGGGTGCGAACTCGGTGGTCGTGTCGTCGGAGACTGCGGGCAGGCTCCTCGGTATCGCGACCATGACGCCGTCAGTCGTCGAGGTGATCGAGGACCTGCTGACTCCCGACGCCGGGTATGCGATCGCCGAACGCGAAGTCGATCCGACGGAAACGGGAGGCTCGCCCGCCCACACCCGCGACATCGTCCTCGGCGTGCTGCGTAACGGTGTGCTGCACCGCGTCGACGACAGCGAGGTCGAGCAGATCGAGGCGGGCGACCGGCTGCTGTACGTCCGCAAGGGCGCGGGCGACTGAGGTTCGCCACCGGCGAGTGAGTCAGGGTAGAACAGTCTTCATGGGCGCCTTTGTCTTCGACCAACCGCCGCTGCTGTCTCGAGGCACGTTTGACCGTGCCGACGAGGTCCGCGACGAACCCGACCGTATGCTCGCAGGCTGGCCGACAGCGCGCGTACTTCGCATCGATACCGGCGGTCGCTATCCCGTCGAGCCCGACGGGGCGCTGCGGTGGGTCGACAGTTCTGAGTTCGGAGACGAGCCTCCGGCCGATGCGGTCTTCCTCGCACACACCGACACCGACCTGTGGACGATCAGGGTCGAAGCACTCGACGGCAAGACCGCCGATCCTCGACGCGGAGCCTCCCGACTCGACGCCGACGAGGCCGGACTCCTGGCCACCGCGCTCGGTATCTTGAACTGGCATGCGACAGCACGGTTTTCACCCGTCAACGGCTCCCCAACCGTCCCGGCACGTGGCGGTTGGGTGCGTCGCAATCCGGAGACCGGCGTCGACGAGTTCCCGCGCACCGACCCCGCGATCATCACCGTCGTCCACGACGGCGCCGACCGAATCCTGCTCGGACGTCAGGCCGTCTGGCCCGACCGGTGGTACTCAACGCTCGCGGGCTTCGTCGAACCGGGAGAGTCGTTGGAGCAGTGCGTGATCCGAGAGGTTCACGAAGAGGTCGGGATCACCGTGACCGAGCCGCGATACCTGGGATCGCAGCCGTGGCCGTTCCCGAGATCACTGATGCTCGGTTTCTCCGCGCTCGGCGACCCCGACGAACCGCTCCAGTTTCTCGACGGTGAGATCGGCGACGCGCAATGGTTCACGCGCGCCGAGGTACTTGACGCGCTCGACCGCGGCGACGAATGGCTGCGGGGCATGCCCGAACCCGACGTCGCCGACGACGAGGACGCCCCTCGACTACTGCTGCCCGGCTCGATCTCCATCGCGCGGGCGCTGGTCGAGGCCTGGGCGCGTACGCCCGCCTGACCGGGCCTGTCTCAGACGCCGAGCTTCTTCTTGACGTCGGTGATCGACGGGTTCGTGGCGGTCGTTCCGTCGGCGTACTGGACCGTCGGGACCACGTGGTTGCCGCCGTTGACGCTGCCGACGAACTCTGCGGCGTCGGGGTTGCGCTCGATGTCGATCTCGGTCCACTCGAGGCCCGAGCTGCGCAGGGCCGTCTTGAGTCGCGCGCAGTAGCCGCACCACGACGTGGTGTACATCGTCAATGCGGCGGGGGTCTGATTCTCAGATGTCTCGCTCATGGCATCCACAACACGAACTCGTCGGCGCGTGTTCCCGACCTGTCTCCACTGTGAGGGTGTGGCGCGCTTGTGGACAGCGGTGAACGGGCCCGCGTCGGCGTCGTATCGGGGTGCCATAGTGGAACCCGTGTCCGACAGCCCCTCATCGCCCCGCGCACGTGACCGCAGCATCCTCGACGGACTCGACCCCGAGCAGCGGGCCGCAGTCCTCGCGCCGCGCGGTCCGGTGTGTGTGCTGGCGGGTGCGGGTACCGGCAAGACGCGCACCATCACGCGACGCATCGCGTATCTGATCGATCAGGGGCAGGTCAATCCCGGTCAGGTGCTCGCCGTGACGTTCACGGCGCGGGCGGCGGGGGAGATGCGCGGCAGGCTGAGGTCGCTCGGCGTCGGCGCCGGCGGTCCGAGCGTGTTGGCGCAGACGTTCCACGCTGCGGCCATGCGCCAGCTCCGCTACTTCTGGCCGCGCGCGTTCGGCAGTGCGTCGTGGGAGCTGCTCGACAACAAGTTCCCACTTGTCGGACGTGCGGCACGCAAAGCCGGACTCGACAGTTCCACCGACACCGTGCGCGACCTGATGTCGGAGATCGAGTGGGCCAAGGCGTCGCTCATCGGACCCGAGGACTACGTCGCTGCCGTCACCCGTGCCACCAGAGAGACGCCCGCACCCGCCGCGCAGGTCGCCAAGGCGTTCGCCGCCTACGAGGACGCCAAGGTCTCACCCGACGGCGACCGCCTCCTCGACTTCGACGACCTCCTCATCTACATGACGACGATCATCGAGTCCGACGCCGGGCTTGCCGACGAATTCCGTTCGCGCTACCGGTGTTTCGTCGTCGACGAGTATCAGGACGTGACGCCGGTGCAGCAGGGTCTGCTCGACGCCTGGCTCGGTCCCCGCGACGACCTGACCGTGGTCGGCGACGCCAACCAGACGATCTACACGTTCACCGGCGCCACACCGAAGTACCTTCTCGATTTCGGCCGCCGATTCCCCGACGCCACGCTTGTGCGCCTCGAACGCGACTACCGGTCGACGCCGCAGGTGGTCAGCCTCGCCAACCGGGTGATCGGGGCTGCGCGTGGGCGGATCGCCGGGACGAGACTGCAACTGATCGGACAGCGCGACGCCGGACCCGAACCCGAGTTCGCCGAATACGACGACGAGCCGAGCGAAGCGTCGGCCGTCGCGTCGGCCATCAAGCGTCTGATGAACTCGGGTGTACCCGCCTCCGAGATCGCGATTCTCTACCGAATCAACGCACAGTCGGAGAATCACGAGCAGGCGCTCACCCAGGCGGGCATCCCGTACCAGGTGCGTGGTGGCGAGGCGTTCTTCACCAGGGCTGAGGTCCGTCAGGCCATGCGGCAGCTCTCGCTCGTGGCGCAGCGGGGAATCCGCGACGACGTCGAACTTGCCACGGTGGTGCGATCGGTCCTCGGCGAGCTCGGCATGTCCGACGACGAGCCGACGGGTGCGCAGGCGAAGGCCCGCTGGCAGTCGCTGCGTGCGCTGTCCGGGCTTGCCGACGACATGCTTGCCGACAATCCCGCCCTGACACTGCCCGAGCTCGTCGCAGAACTCGACGCGCGGTCGCAGGCTCGGCACCCACCAACCGTCCAGGGCGTCACGCTGTCGTCGCTGCACGCGGCGAAGGGCTTGGAATGGGATGCGGTGTTCCTGGTCGGACTGACCGAGGGATCGCTGCCGATCAGTCAGGCCATCAAGGGATCGTTCGACGACGTCGAGGAGGAGCGTCGACTCTTCTACGTCGGCGTCACCCGAGCCCGCGAACACCTCCACATCTCGTGGGCGATCGCCCGCAACGAGGGTGGTCGTGCGCGACGTCGTTCGCGATTCCTCTCCGATCTCGTGCCCGACGACTCGCCCGCGTCGCGTATCGCGCCGGCGTCGAAGCGAGCACCGCGGAAGGGCCCGACGTGCCGGGTGTGCGGGTCGCGGTTGCTCGATTCGACTGCGACTCTGCTCGGCCGGTGCGCCGATTGCCCGTCGGATCTCGACGAGGGTCTGCTCGTGGCGCTCAAGGAGTGGCGCCGGACGCGAGCGGACTCGAAGAAGGTTCCCGCCTTTGTCGTCTTCTCCGACAAGACATTGCTCGCGATCGCAGAGCAGCGGCCGACGGATTCCGCTGCGCTGGTGTCGATCTCGGGCATCGGTGCCGCCAAGCTCAACGAGTACGGCGAAGAGGTCATCGAACTCGTCAAAACCGCAGGTCAAAAATAGGTTGTGCGCTCTACGGCGAACCGAATAGTCTGGTTCGCGTCAGCACGGGAAGGTCACCGGCACATTCATGTGTGCCACGACCCCTCGCGAAACCATCGAGACCGAAAGGAGTGGATCAGTGAACGGAATCGCCAACGCAATCGTGATTGCGAAGACGATCGCAGCGATGCCAGATGCTCATCGCATCACGCACCATGCGCCGCGCGCATACGCCGTCAGTGACCACGCCTGGCGTGCTGCAGACCTGCAGCCCGCACAGTGTCTCGGTGCCACCGGTTTCCCACCGGCAGCACCGGTAGCGAGCACTGCCGCAGCGAAGCGAGCGATGCAGCGATTCCCCGTACTGACTCGGGATCTCTCCACGTAGGAGGGTTTCGACAGCCACAACGGCCACGGGTGAATCGCACAAGGCGACCCGTGGCCTTTCTCGTGACGGATCACCGAACCACCACACCAGTGGATCGGCAACTCCCATCACGTCGAGGCCGAGGGCCATCGCCACAGACGATGACCAACCTCGAACAGATGTGGAGTACCAGATGACCGTCGAATGTGTTCTGGAGTCCTGTATCTCGGCGGACCGTGAGGTCGCTGCCGGGAACGCGCTGAGTGCCGCACCGGCACTCACCGCCTCGACCCTTCCGTGCCAGGAAGCCGACGCCGACCTGTGGTTCGCCGAAGACCCCCGTGACCTCGAGCGTGCCAAGGCGATGTGTGCCGACTGCCCGCTGCGGGCGCAGTGCCTGCAGGCTGCGCTTGATCGTGCCGAGCCATGGGGCGTCTGGGGCGGCGAGATCTTCGAGCGTGGTGCCGTGATCGCGCGCAAGCGCCCCCGCGGCCGCCCGCGCAAGACCGCGGCCTGACATGGATGGACACGACCCACGCGGCCCCGCCTCATGCGACACGACGTCGCAGATGGCGGGGGCCGCGTTGCGTTCTGGCTGACCTGCGACGTGGTGCGTCGGTCACCGTGGGGGACGCGCGGTCAGGGTCGCGCGCGAAAGCGGACCGCCCACTCGTTCGTCTCGACCTCGACGTCGGTGAAGCCCGCTGCGTTGAGTCGCTCGGCCAACGTCGCCGGATCGACCGGCACGCAGACGTCGCCGGCGTGCAGCGCGCGAAAGTCCGGGCTATCCCTGCTGTCGGAACCCGCGAAGACGCCGTCCGCGGTCAAGAGTCGACGCGCCTCCGCGAAGATCGCGTCCTGAAGTTCTGTCGATGGCACGTGATGCAGCATGGTCAGACACACGACGGCCGTGTAGCGCGAGCCTTCGAGTCCAGATGCCGTGCCATCGGCGTGGATGACAGTCACGTCGTCTGCCTCGGCGAAACGATCGGCAAGCGCCGCAGCCAGCGCCTCATCGACCTCAACCGCGGTCAGGTGTTGAGTTCTCGTACGCAGGATGTCGGTGGTCAAACCCGGTCCGGGGCCGAATTCGACGGCATCCGAACCCAATTCGACGTCGTCGAGCGCCCACGGCACGATCCACTGTGACAACGCATCTGCCCACTCGGTGCTCGCGCACAACTCCAGATGCTCCTTGTTCATCACCGCATCATCCCGCAAAGCCTGCCGCCACAGGAAGACTCCGTCAGCGTGGGTATCTGGTCAGCGCGGCTATGTGGTCACCGTGGGTAGGTGGTGATTGTTTCGCCTGTGCGGGTGCTGGTCCAGGTGATGGAGAGGTCGGTGTGCATGGTGGGTGTCCAGAAGCCGAGGTGTTTGCGTTGGTGGTCGGGTCCGCAGAGGGGGACGAGGTTGAACAGCACGGTCCAGCCGCCCGCGTGGGGGTCGGCGTGGTTGAACTTGACCAGGTGGTCGAGTTCGGTGTGTTCGGCGGGTTTGCCGCATTCGGGGTAGCGGCATACCCCGTGCAGGGCGATGACTTGTTGGCGTAGCCGGTCGGGTGGTCGGTATCGCAGCGCCCATGGTGGTGGTGCTGGGTAGCCGCCGTGTCCGGTGGGGTCGGCGGGAGGTGCGGGATTGTCGGGCAGCTCCCATGCGGCGAGGTTGGATTCCATCGCGGCGAGGTTGAGTCCTGGCGAGGTGAGGTTTGCTGCGGTGAGGTCGGGAAACGCGACGGGTCGTGCGATGACGCCTGCGGCGAGTTCGGCTGCGTGGGCGGGGTCGATCACGCCGAAGCCGACGAGCCGGGGAACCGCGACGCCGGCGGGATCGATGAGTACTTCCAGCGCCGTCTGTTGTGCGGGCTCGGCTGTCGGCTCTTCGGCATGGTGCTCATCGCAGGTCGCGCTGTCAGCGGCCACCTCTGCGTTGGCCTCGCCGGTGTTGGGCAGATCCTTCTCGGGTGCCTCGTCTGCGTCAGTCACACCTGCGTCGGCCTCGCCGGTGTCGGGCTGGTCGAGCGGTGCTGTGTCGTCGAATGGTGCTGTGTC
>NZ_DLSO01000063.1:0-31421 GCF_002500165.1 Gordonia sp. UBA7860
CGCCAACGGCAAACACTTCTCGGCGGGCCACGACATCGGTACCCCGGAACGCGACTTCGACACGTACTACGACAACGTCGCCGCCCTGCACTGGGACCACACAGACAAGTCGGGAGCCGATCAACGTCTCGCCCGCGAGACCGAGGTCTACCTCGGGATGTGCAGGCGGTGGCGGGAGATCCCGAAGCCGATGATCGCGGCCGTGCACGGCGCATGCATCGCGGGCGGACTGATGCTCGCCTGGGTATGCGACTTCATCGTCGCCTCCGACGACGCGTTCTTCTCCGATCCCGTTGCACGCATGGGTATTCCGGGCGTCGAGTACTTCGCACACGCCTACGTGCTGGGGCCACGTCGAGCCAAGGAGATCCTCTTCACCGGCGAGCGTTTCACCGCGATACAGGCGGAACAGTGGGGCATGGTCAACCACGTCGTCGAGCGGGATGGCCTGGCCGCCAAGGTCGATGCGATCTGCGAGAACATCGTCGCGATGCCGATGCAGGGACTGTTCTTGTCCAAGAGGGCGGTGAACATCTGCGAGGACCAGATGGGCATGCGCACCGCGATGGACTCGGTATTCGGTTGGCACCATTTCGCCCATTCGGCCAATGCCGAATCCTCCGGCGGAGATTCGCTCGGCGGTATGGACGCCAAGTCGATGAAGGCGTCCGCTGGTTCGACGTCGAACGGACGCTGACCCATGGACCTGACGTTTGACGACGCCGCTGACGAGTTCCGCTCCGAGGTGCGCGCCTGGCTCGCAGATCATGTTCCCGCACAACCACTTCCCTCGATGGACACGGCCGAGGGTTTCGAGGCGCACCGGGAGTGGGAACGAACAATGGCCGCCGACCGCATGTCGGTGGTGAGCTGGCCAGAGGAATTCGGTGGCCGCGACGCCCCGCTCCTGCACTGGGTCATCTTCGAGGAGGAGTACTACCGCGCAGGCGCACCGGGACGGGTGAGTCAGAATGGCATCTTCCTACTGGCACCAACGCTTTTCGAGCACGCGCACCCCGAACAACTGGCCCGCATCATGCCTCGCATGGCGCGTGCCGACGATATCTGGGGCCAGGCATGGAGCGAACCCGAAGCCGGCAGCGATCTGGCGTCACTCCGCTCGACGGCCACCCGCACCGACGGCGGCTGGCTTCTCAACGGCCAGAAGACATGGAGTTCCCGGTCGAGCTTCGCCGACTGGGCATTCGGACTGTTCCGCACCGACAAAGAGGCGCAACGCCACCCCGACGACAGGCGCCTTCGGCACCGCGGACTCACCTACTTCATGTTCGACCTTCGCAGCCCGGGCGTCACGGTGCGGCCGATCCCCCAACTCGACGGCGAGCCGGGATTCGCAGAAGTCTTCTGCGAGAACGTCTTCGTTCCCGACGACCCGACCGATCGCGCGAGCTCCGGCGTCATCGGCGACGTCGACAACGGCTGGCGGGTCGCGATGAGTACCGCCGCCAACGAGCGCGGGTTGTCGTTGCGTTCTCCTGGTCGCTTCCTCGCCACCACGGACCGTCTCGTCGATCTGTGGAAAGCGCAGCGAGACAACGTACCCACGACCTCCGGCGTCGATACACGCGTTGCCGACGCCTGGATCGGCTCGCGGGCCTACGAGCTATCGACGTACGCGACGGTCAGCAGGCTCGCCGCCGGTGGCCAGTTGGGCATGGAATCGTCGATCAACAAGGTCTTCTGGTCGCAGTGGGACATCGCGGCCCACGAAACTGCCCTGGAACTACGGGGCACCGACGCCGAGATCGACGACGCATGGGTTGACGGCTATCTCTTCTCCCTGTCCGGGCCGATCTACGCAGGCACCAACGAGATTCAGCGCAATGTGATCGCGGAGCGTCTGCTCGGCCTCCCGCGCGGGGATAGGTGAACGATGGACTTTCTGCTGTCCGATATCCACGACGACCTCGCGTCGAGTGTCGACACGCTCCTCGCAAAAGCCGACACGCCCGCCGTCGCACGGGCGTGGGCCGACGGTGATCACTCGCCCGCGGCAGGCGTCTTCCAACAGCTCGCCGACATCGGCGTCTTCGGACTGCTCATCGACGAGGAGCACGGTGGCGCCGGAGCAGGCGCCGTCGAGATGGTCGTCGCACTAGAACAGATCGGGCGGCACGCACTGCCCGGGCCGATCGTCGAATCCGTTGCGGTGGTGCCGATCCTGCTGCGGTCGGCCACAGAGTCAGATGCGCTCGACGCCGCGGCATCCGGGCGGCTGAGTTCGGCGGCAATCGCGCCACTGTCGCCGCGCGCAGCCGACACCGATGCTGCCGAACGCGTGTACGTCGTCGACAACGGCGTGTTGTCGCTCGCGACGGTCGACGACACGGCGCAGTCGGTCGATCCCACGCGAACGGTGTCCACGGTGCGCCCGGACGAGGCGATCGCAGAGGGTGTCGATGGCGGCCGGGCCGCACAGTTCGGCGCACTGGCCACCGCCGCTCAACTACTCGGCCTCGGCTCGACGATGCTCCGAATCGCGTCCGACTATGCGTTGTCACGCAAGCAATTCGGGCGCCAGATCGGATCGTTCCAGGCGGTCAAGCATCACCTCGCCGACGTCGCGATCGCCCTCGAAATGGCGCGCCCACTCGTCCACGGTGCAGCGGTCGGCATCGACGGCAGAGTTCCCGAGGGCGTCGACGCGAGCCGTGACATCTCCGCGGCCAAGGTCGCAGCGGCCGACGCCGCCTACCTGGCATCCCGGCGATCTCTTCAGGTTCTCGGTGCGATCGGATACACCTCCGAACACGATCTGTCGTTGTACCTCACCAAGACTCGCGCACTGGTGAGCGCGTGGGGTACGCCGGCCCAGCATCGTGCGCGGATTCTGGAGTCGCTGTGAGCACGACGACACATCGCGCGACAACAGACAGCGCGGTATCCACCGAGGAACGGGATGCGTTGCGCCAGTCCGTCGCCGACCTTTTGGCCAAGCGATCCGACTCGGCAGCGGTGCGTGAGGCGATGCGCACATCCCGCCGGTTCGACGACGCCCTATGGCGCACGCTGTGCGACGAGATCGGCGTGGCGGCACTCGCAGTCCCCGAAGAGTTCGGCGGGGCTGGGGCGTCGTTCGTCGAAACCGCAACGGTGCTCGAGGAACTCGGCGCGACGTTGAGTCCCGTGCCGGTCTTCTCGACCGCACTCGCCACCGGCGCACTACTGCTCAGCGGCGATACCGACGCGTGCGCGCGACTCCTTCCAGAGATCGCATCCGGAAATCGCATCGCGAGTCTGTGCTGGGCGGGCGCGACGGGTTGGGACAGCCCCGGTGTCTCCAGCGAGGCCGGATTACTCACCGGCACAGCAGAGTTCGTCATCGACGGCGAGTCCGCCGACCTGTTGCTCGTCCTCGCCGGCACACCGTCCGGCGTCACACTGCACGTCGTCGACGCCAACGCCGACGGCGTCGAGGTGACCGCACTCCCCACGGTCGACCCGACACGGCCGTTGGCCCGCGTCACCTTCGACGACACCGCGGCCACAGCGGTCACCGCGGAGGGCAACGTGGTGGCGCGACTGCGCACGCTGGCCTGGGCGCTCCTGGCCGCCGAACAGGTCGGTGCCGCCGACCGCGCGCTGCGGTTCGCCGTGGAGCACGCATCGTCGAGGACGCAGTTCGGCCGGATCATCGGGTCGTTCCAGGCGCTCAAACACCGCATGGCCGACATGTACACGCTCGTCGAGTCGTCGCGATCGCTCGCACAGGCGGCCATCGAGGCCGTCGTCTCCGACGACCCGAATGCCGCCGACCTCGCGGCGTCCGCCCACGTCTACTGCTCTGAATCGTTCGCCACCGTCGCGGGCGAGGCGATCCAGATCCACGGCGGCATCGGGATCACCGCCGAGCACGACATCGGGCTCTACTTCAAGCGCGCCCACGGCAGCGCCCAGCTCTTCGGCCAACCACACGACGTCGTCGCCGAGATGGTCGACGCCCTGCGCGGCTAGCCGAGCCGCTGGTCGAGCGCGCCCACCGCCTGTCGAGACCTACCTGCGCGGGGCCACGGCGGCGACGATCTTGTCCGCGGGACCCGCCAGGAACAGAACCAACAGCCACCAACTCCCCCACTGCGGCACCACCACCGACCCGACGAGCGCCACGACGAGCGCAATCACCGTTCCGAGATCGGGCGCACTCGCCACCCACTCGTCGACATCCGGCCCCGTCGCCAACAGCTCCAGGTGCTTTCTACCCCACTCGCCCATCGCCACCAGGCACGACACCGACACCAGGAGCACCGCGATGTAGAACGCCGTCCCCCACTTCAACGTCGGACCACTGATGAGCGAGGTGGCGAAGGGCAGCACGACGATGGTGAACAGCCACACCAGGTGCAAGTCGAACAACACCCGGTCGTAGGCATCGAAGTATTCGATCGTGCGATGGTGATTGCGCCACAACACCCAGATCACGAAGAAGCTGATCAGGAAGCCGACAATCTCACTGGAATGATCACGAAACACCGCGACCACCGTCGTATCGCTCCCGACCTCCTTGCCGATCTCGGCAAGGGGCAGGACCAACAGGGTCAGCGCGATGGCAACCACCGCATCGGCGAAGGCGATCAACCGTCGAAAACCCTCGGCGGTACGCCGCCCTTTGGGTACTGCCATGCCCCGACTCTAGAACGCCGCGGCGACCTCCGCCTCGGTGAATCCGTAATCCGACAGGGCATACCGGTGCTGTGGCCGCCGCGCACCTGATGCGCTCTCCGCATCGAGTGCGACCATCGCTGCACGCGCCTCTCCGGAGATCTCGGTGCCCAGCGCCGCATACACACGTTCGACGGTCCCGAGCGGATCTGCCCGCAGATCGTCGAAGTCGACGTCGAGGAACTGCGACTCGTCGTATTGCGCACGCGCCTGCGAGAATCGGTGTAATCCACGCGACCAGAGTTCGAGTTGTGTCCGGCCGATCGTGTCGCCGACGAACACCGTCGACCACCCCGGGGTGGCGTGCTCGGCGAGGCTGCACATCGACGCGATGATCGTCTCCGGCGCGCGATGCGTCTGAATCACCAGGGCGTCGGGATACACCGCCATCAGCGCGTCGAGCGCGAAGAGATGACTCGGGTTCTTCAACACCCATCGCTTGCCGGGATCATTCGAACCGATCATCTGAAGGTTTCGACGATGCCGCGCGTAGGCCGGTGTCCAGTCCTGCTCGGCGAGCCACCTCGAGTACGTCGGCACGTAGGCGAGCGATTCGTACGAGATCGACATGATGCTCTGCCGCAACAACTGCCAGCACTCCTCGACCTCGCCGGCGTCGAGATAGTGCAGACCCATGAACTCCGGATTCTCGACGTGGTGCTGCGCGATACCGGCATCGATCTGCTGATAGACCGGATTGTTTGCCCACTGCTCGCGCGGCGGCCGTGGCTGCGGAAACTCTGTCAGCCACATCTCGAGTCCCTGGTGTGCAGGGTCGGCGGCGAGCAGTCGATGCAGGGCCGTCGTGCCGGTGCGGGGCAGGCCGGTCACGAAGATCGGACGGGTGATCTCGACGTCGGCATACGACGGGGTGGCCCGCCACGACGCTTCGCTCATCAGTCGAGCGATCAACGCCCCCTTGAGGAAGTACCGGAACATCTTGCTACCGAGCTCGGTGAGGCCCGCTTCCTTCGCGTACGAATCGAGAAGGACGCCGAGCGGCTCGAGGTATGCGTCATCGCCGAAGTCATCGAGACCCGTTGTTCTCATGGCAGATTCGTGCAGATCGTCTACTGTTCCGACGTTGCGCCTGCCGACTGACTCAGTCATGGTATTCCCCACAGTTCACGTCGAGAGTGTGGCCGGTGATCGCACTGGCCGCGTCGGAGGCGAGAAACACGACGGCGTCAGCGATCTCGTCCGGCTCCGGCAGCCGCTTGAGGTCGGAGCGCGCGGCGGTCTGCGCGTAGACGTCGTCCTCGCTGATGCCGTACTTCTTGGCGACCTCGCCGAAGTACCACTTGAGCTGATCGTCCCAGATGTATCCCGGCGCAACGGAGTTCACCCTTATCCGCTTGTCACCCAACTCCGTGGCCAACGTCTGCGACATCGCCAGCAGCGCCGACTTCGCGAGTTTGTAGCTGCCGTAACGCGGTTCGGAGTGTCGGATCACCATCGAATTGATGTTGACGATCGCACTCGTCGCTCGCCGCGAAGACGACTCCGACGCCGCCTCGGCGAGCGGCCCGGTGAATGCCTTCACGACGCGCAGCGTGCCGAGTACGGTCAGTTCGATACTCGCATTGATCTGCTCGAAGTCGGTGTGGGCCAACGGCTTCATCGAGGGAAGCGCGAAGGCGTTGTTCACGACGACGTCCACCCGCCCGAACTCGGCAAGAGTGGCGGCGACCAACTGGTCGACCGCGTCGTCGTCGGTGATGTCGGTCGGTACGACAAGTGAGCGGCCACCGGCAGCGTCGACCTCGGCGGAGATCTCCTTGAGTCGCGACTCGGTTCGCGCGGCGAGTACCACGCGAGCACCGTGTGCTGCCGCGCGCAGGCAGATTGCTCGACCGAGCCCAGGTCCGACCCCGGATACGACGACCACCTTGTCGTCGAGGAGCCCCACACCCGCCATCTCGGTCACCCCAGCATTCTCTCTGCAAAGCCGCGCTGGCGGAGGGCGATTCGCGCAGCCCATCCCGCAGGGTCGAGCCTGTTGTCGTCGAGGTAGGGCAGATGATCGGCGATGTCGCCCGCGTCGACGACCTGCGCCGTCGGACCTTGTTCCGGCGGGATCGGCACATCTGTTCGCTGCCAACGGAATTGCATGATCCCGACCTCGTGACCGGTGGTCTCGATCCAGTTGGCGACGCCGGGATTCTCGTGCGCGACCACCAATCGGATTTTGCCGTCATGGTCGACCTGCGCCTGCGCGGAGTTCAGGCTGGTCTGGTGGTTGACGTAGTCGAGCGAGATGTACCACATGCTGCCGAGCTGAAAACCCTGATATGGCGCAGCAGATTTCGGAACCGTGATGATCATGGCCTCACCGGGCAGCAGTCTGAAATGCCCGACGGACGAATACTGTGTCGCCAGTCCACCGGGCGTGAGCCGTGGCGGTGTGAAGGTGTTGACCGGCTCGTCGAGATAGAACCACTTCGGAAAGTTGAACCAGGTGTTCAGCCGTGCGAGCAGCATCTTGCCCGCGGTGGCGTACCGCCGCCGCACCCGCGCGAGGTCGAGGTCTGCGGGAGCGCTGCCCACCGTGTCGACACGCTCGATGGCGATCTCTCCCCTGCGCTGCGACCAGTCGGAGTACACCTCACGCACCGCGAGCATCGACGCGCCATCGCCGAGCGCGAAGTAGTCGTCACGCGCAGACGCCGCGGACAGATCCGGCCCGAACGCGATCTCGAACGTCCCGTCGGCGTTGATCGGAATCCGCCGGTCGTCGAAGGCATCGTCGCCGCCGGGCACCTCGCTGGGTGTGTAATCGCCGCGCAGTACCTGGAAGCTCAGATCCGTTGTGCTGCCGCGGCGTCCCCAGACCCGATACGTGGCGCTCGGCTCGATGTCGGCGTGGAGGTAGAGGGTGTCCGGGTTGTCGAGACCCATCTTGGTGGCCGGTCCCGTCGAGGTGACGAACCCGGGATGGGTCCGACTGCGTGCTCGCGCCAATTGCAGTGTTGCCGCGATACTTCCGGCGAGATAGTCGAATCCCTCTGCGAGATCGGCATCCGTGCGGGCGAAGTCGGCGTTCGCGACCAATGCCTGTGCCTGCGTGATCGCGTCGGTGAAGGAACCGGTCACGTCGACTGTGTGCGAGATGGCATTCGTCGTCATAACCACGTGTCTCCTCCGGTCCATGTCAGGAAGTTATCGAGTTCGGCCTGCGCTGGGGTGACCCGCGGATGCTCGGTCGAGAGATAGCCACCCCGGTAGAAGAGAAGCGGTTTGTCCTGCAGGACTTCTCCGAGTGTCAGCGCCCGACCGATCACGATGTGGTGGTCACCGCCGTCGTCGACGCGTTCGACGGAGCATTCGACCCACGTCAATCCGTGTCTGATCACGGGCAGTCCAGCGGGCGAAGGGTCCCAGGCGATTCCCGCGAACTTGTCGTCGCCCGGCGCTCCGAAGGCCGCACTGACATCCTGCTGCCGGTTGGAGAGGATGTTGACGCAGAACTTTCCGTTATCCTCGATCACCCGCCAGGTCCGCGACGTCTTCTGCGGACAGAAGAGCACGAGAGGTGGATCAAGCGAGAGCGCCGCGAACGACTGGCAGGCGAATCCCGACGGCGCTCCGTCGGAGGTCAGCGTGGTGATGACGGTGACGCCGGTGCAGAACTGCCCCATCGCCGTGCGGAACTGACGTGTGTCGAAATCGCTTGACCCGTACGGTGTCGCAGCCATCTGGGCGCTCGCCCTTTCGTTCACTGGTTCTTGAATCCGACGGTGAAGTCGTGTCCCCACAAACTCACCGCGGTACTCTCCCTCGCCACCCACTCGCCGTCGTCGACCTGTCTTCCCTCACAACCGAATTCGACGTCGAATCCGCCGGGGGTCTTCATATAGAACGAGAGCATCAGGTCGTTGACGTGGCGTCCGAGCGAAGCTGACATCGGCACTTTTCGACGCAGCGCCCTGTCGAGGCAGAGCCCCACGTCGTCGGACTCACCGACCTCGACCATGAGGTGCACGATGCCCGTCGCATTAGGCATCGGCAGGAACGCGAGCGAATGATGTCTCGGGTTGCATCCGAGGAAGCGCAGCCACGGAACCTCGTCGCCTTCTTCGCGGCCCACGGCCTGCGGTGGGAGTCGCATCGAGTCACGCAGCTTGAAGCCGAGGACGTCGCGATAGAAGGCCAGCGCGGCTTTGTCGTCGTCGCAGGTGAGTACGACGTGGCCGAGTCCCTGGTCGCCGGTGACGAACGAGTGCCCGTAAGGACTGACGACGCGGCGATGTTCGAGTGCGGCACCGTGAAATACCTCGAGGGTGTTGCCGGCTGGGTCGTCGAAGATGATCATTTCGTCGACCCGACGATCGGCGCGTTCCTCGTCTTTGCCCTCGCGGAAGATCACGCCCGCAGACGCGAGACGGTCCCGAACATCCTGCAGCGCTTGCGCATTGGGACACTCCCAGCCGGTACTGCCGAGGTGGTCGCGGTCGGACGGCACGATGACCAGTCGCGCCGGAAAGTCGTCCATGCGCAGATATAGGGCATCGGGCGTTGCACCCTTGCCCTCGATCATGCCGAGGACCTTGAGTCCGTATTCGCGCCATGCGGCCATGTCGGTGGCCTCGACGCGCATGTAACCGAGGGAACTGATGGGGCTGTCGCTCATCGTTTCTCCGTGCTCCACTCAGACCATCGTGTCGCCGACGGGAATTCCGAACTCCCCGTTGCCGAATGCGACGTAGGCACGCTCGGGATCGTTGGCGGCGTGGACGCGTCCCGCGTGGGCGTCACGCCAGAAACGCTGGATGGGCGTGCCGTTCTCGAGGGCGTGCGCACCCGAGTTCTCGAACAGAGTGTCGATCGAGGCGATCGCCCGGCCGGTTGCCCGCACCTGGTCGCGTCGTGCGGCGAGCCGCAGTTCCATCGGCACCTCCTCACCACGCAGGATGTAGTTGTACTCGTCGGCGAGGTTGCCCGACAGCTGTCGCCATGCCGCGTCGATATCGCTTGCCGCACCGGCGATCCGGACCTTCGCAAACGGATCGTCCTTGGCTTTCTCGCCCGCATATGCGGCACGTACACGCTTGCCCTGATGCTCGACGTGCGCGGCGTACGCCCCGTAGGCCATGCCGACGATCGGCGTCGAGATGGTGCTGGGATGAATTGTGCCCCAGGGCATCTTGTAGACGGGAGCGGTGTTGCGCTCGAGTCCGGGCGCCTGACCCATCCCCATCGTGCGGTAGCTCAGCATGCGATGCTTGGGCACGAAGACGTCTTTGACCTCGATCGTGTTCGAGCCGGTGCCCCGCAGGCCCACCACGTTCCAGACGTCCTTGATGTTGTAGTCCTCACGCGGAATCAGGAAGCTCACGAAGTCGACGGGCTTGCCGTCCTTGATGACCGGGCCACCGACGAACACCCAGTCGGCGATACCACTGCCCGACGACCACGCCCACGACCCGTTGACTACGTACCCACCGTCGACCACCTGGCCGGCACCCATCGGTGCGTACGACGACGAGATGCGCACCGACGGATCGGAGCCCCAGACGTCTTCCTGCGCCTGCTGATCGAACAGAGCGAGGTGCCAGTTGTGGACGCCGATGATGCCCGAGACCCACCCTGTCGATCCGCACGCGCTGCCGATCCTGCGTACCGCTTCGTAGAACGTGACCGGGTCGGCCTCGTATCCGCCCCACTGCGACGGCTGCAGCAGCTTGAAGAAGCCCGCGTCGTCGAGGCTGGACACCGTTTCGTCGGGGATCTGGCGGAGGTCCTCGGTCTGTTGCGCCCGCTGCTCGATCTCGGGCAGCAGTGCGTTGATCTTCTCGAGCACCTGTGCAGCCGCGTCTGCCCGGTCGGCGCTCGTCTGCGCGCCCGGCGCCATCGATTGTTGTGCTGACGGCTCATGTGCTGGCATCTGGCCCGGCTCCTACCTGTCGATTCGCGGTCGTGAGACACTGGTTTCAGATCTGAGATTAGAACAGGTTCTAGTTTTTGTCGAGATATTCGGAAAGACGGGACCTTGGCCCGATGTACTGCTGGGATCGGGCAGCGCAGAGTCGATGTGGACACGAATACTGGAACCTGTTCTAGTATTCGATGTAGACCAGCCCCCACCTCAAGGAGCATCGGAGATGACCGTCACCCCACGACCCGCTGCCCACACCGGAGCATCCGGTGCGGCACGCGACAGTGACGTGCGCGAGATCGACACCGGGGTACCCCCGACACGGTTCGCGCGCGGCTGGCACTGCCTTGGCCTCCTGTCTGAGTTCGACGACGGTGAGCCCCACTCGATCACCGTGTTCGGCACCAAACTCGCGCTGTGGATACACGACGGCGAGGTCAACATCCTCGACGCGTACTGCAGGCACATGGGCGGCGATCTCAGCCAGGGCTCGATCCGCGACGGGAACGTCGCATGCCCGTTCCACGGCTGGATGTGGAAGGGCAACGGACGTTGCGCGGGCGTGCCGTACGCGAAGCGCAATCCCAAACTCGCCAAGACACGCTCGTGGCCGACGATGATCCGCAACGGACAGGTCTTCGTCTACAACGACCCGGAGGGCAACCCACCACCGGACGACTGCGTCGTCCCGGAACTCGACGAGGTCGGTAGTGACGCCTGGACCGGATGGACCTGGAACCGCCTGGTGATCGAGGGTTCCAACTGCCGCGAGATCATCGACAACGTCGTCGACATGGCGCACTTCTTCTACGTCCACTACGCGCTGCCCGACTACTTCAAGAACGTTTTCGAGGGCGAGACCGCCGCGCAGTACATGAACTCGCACGGCCGACCCGACATCGACTTCGGCAGCGGATACGCCGAGAGCCGACTCGAATCGATGGCCGCGTATTACGGGCCGTCGTACATGCTCAACCCGATGGTCCAGTTCTATGGCGACTTCAAGATCGAGACCATCCTGACCAACTGCCACTACCCCATCGACGCCAACTCGTTCGTGCTGATGTACGGCGTGATGGCCAAGGTGCCAGACGGCATGACGGGCGAGCAGGCGTCGCGGATGGCCCACAAGATCTCCAAGGGCGTCGAGGTCGGATTCCTGCAGGACGTCGAGATCTGGAAGAACAAGACACGCATCGACAACCCGCTTCTCGTCGAAGAGGACGGTCCCGTCTACCAGCTTCGACGCTGGTACGAGCAGTTCTACGTCGACTCCGCCGATGTCACCGACGAGATGACCCAGCGCTTCGAGTACGAGATCGACACCACCAAGGCCGTCGAGAACTGGAGCATCGAGGTGGCCGAGAACCTGCGTCGCAAGCAGGAACGCGAGGCGGCAGAGGCTGCGGCTCCCGACGATTCCTCCGCGGACACGTCGTCCGACACCGACACGCGCGTCTGACCATGACCACCGCCGCCGATCGCACGGAGACGGGCGAGACCCCGCAGGGCACCTCGCCCGCCCTCGCCGGGTGGTCGAAGGCACCCGACTTCGGCGACGACCCGCAGCGTCGGGCCGCGGTCCACGAGTCGACGGCACGCGACCGCGAACACTATCTTCGCGGCGGCATGACCGAGATCGAGTGCCGCGGATGTCACGCGTGCGTGCTGGTCAAGAAGACCAGCTCGCACCACACCAGCGTGCAGTGGAACGCCGACGCCCGGGAGCGGTGCAACGAACTCGCCCGCATACGTGCCGAGGGCGGGAATCCGGCGCTCGTCCCGACCTGCTCACGACTGTCGGCGAGCATCGATCACGGTGTCGCAGAAGGGATCATCCCGGCGGAGTCGCCGGAGTCCGATCCCGACGGGTACTGGTGAGCACGGCTATTGCGCTGACAAACACCACGCCGACGGCCAGCAGAATCGCGACGACGAGCACCGCGATCACGCCGTAGCCGGGTTGGAGGATCTGTTCGCCCGGCGCGAGGTCGAGGGTGCTGGTCACCGCGTCGTCGAGCAGTTGTCCGGACGGGTCGGCAACCACGATCGCCGCGGCCACCGCGGCTCCGACCGCGGCGAGCCCGATCACTGCGAGCGCGATCGGGCGCAGCCGACGACGCCACCACCCAGCCGCCGCGACGGCAGCGATCACGGCACCCAACACGATGGTGACCAGTCCGGGACGTTGCGTGTGCGCTTCCAGGAATGCGACGTCTTCCGGCGCGGCACCGGGCACCGATACACGTCCGACGCCGGAGATCTTGGAGCTGAGCCCCTGGCTGGAGTCGCCCCACGACACCAGGCTGAACGCGACGATCAGCAAGCCGGACAGCGCGAAAAGCGGCCATGCGAGTGCGCGCGCACGTTCTGTCATGGGGTCAAGCGTGCCACCCCGGGTCTCGCTCGCGCACCGACCTCCGGTGTTCACCGACACCGCCGATGACTTTTCGCAAGGATGGAGGTCAGTACCAGCGTCCGAGACCAGCGACCACAGAGAAGAGCTACTGCCATGACCGACTACACCGCTCCCCCCGGCGCACCCGTCTGGTTCGACCTGATGAGCAGCGACACCGCCAAGGCCATCGACTTCTACAGCGATCTGTTCGGGTGGAAGGTCGAGGACCCGAACCCCGACTTCGGCGGATACCAGAACTTCACTCTCAACGGTCACCGCATCGCCGGCCTGATGCCCGCCATGGGCGAAGGGTCGGTGCCCAACGTCTGGTCGTCGTATCTACGCACCGACGACCCCGAGGCCACTCTCGATCTGGTCAAGGCAGCGGGCGGAACCGTCATGCTGCCGCCGATGGAGGTCGGCGAAGAGGGCACGATGGCCGTGGCGGTCGACGCCGCCGGCGCGGTGATCGGCTTCTGGAAAGCCAACAAGCACAAGGGCTTTGCGGAGTGGGGCGTCCACGGCGCGCCGTACTGGTTCGAGTGTGTGAGCCAGGACTACACCAAGTCGGTGGTGTTCTACCCGGAGGTCGTCGGCGCGCGCGTCGAGTCGGTCATCGACAACAGCGCCGTCGAGGTCGTCGAGCCGGGCAACCCACTGCGCTACTCGCAGGTCTTCTTCGGCGACATGGCCTACGCCGGAATCATGGACGCGGCCAACCTCTTTCCGCCGGAACTGCCCTCCTTCTGGCAGATCTACATCTGCGTCGACGACGTACCCGCGACCGTCAAGCGCGCTGAGGAGCTCGGCGGCTCGGTCATGATGCCCGCCACGGACACGCCCTACGGCACCCTCGCCACGGTGCACGACCCCAACGGCGCACTGATCTCGCTGGGACACCCGCCGGCCGGGATGTAAATCGGCCGGCCCTGCTGCGCTCCAAACGCGGCTCGAGCTTGCAGACGCGGTCGGTGTACCAGCCGCGTCTGCACGTTCGGGCCGCGTTTGGGCGCAAGTGGAACCGTCGGGCGCTCGCGCGCGTCGGAGCTGTCATGACCTCGTTCATCGCAGACGACCACGGCATCATCTACCGCAAGAAGGCGCTGGCGGCCGGCTTCACCGACGACGATCTGCGCCGAGCGTGCCGACGCGGCGAGATCGTCCGTGTCGGCCGCGGCGCCTTCGCGCCCATCGAGAAACGCACACCCGACGACGCGCACCGGCTCACCGTGATCGCGTCAGCCACGCTCGGCATCGTCGCAGGAGTGGTGACTCACCAATCGGCCGCCGCAATGCACAGGCTTCCGATGCTCAAACCCAACTTCCAGCGACTGCATGTCACCACCGGCGACGCCAACCACGGCGGACGTACGGCGACAAGGCACACGCACGTCGGAGCAGTCGCGCCCAGCGAGACAGTCGAGGTCGACGGCGTATTGGTCAGCTCGCTCGAACGAACCGCTGTCGACATCGCGTGCACGAGCCCGATGGGTTTCGCGGGCGCACTGGCGGTGCTCGACGCCGCACTGCGCCTCGGCGCCGACCGTCAGGTCATGCGGAAGATGCTCCGGGCCACACGGCGCGGTGTGGGACAGGCGCGTCGCGCGCTCGCCCACGCCGATGCGAACGCAGAGAGCCCGGGCGAGTCATGGTGTCGGGCTCAGATGATCGAGGCGGGGCTGCCCATTCCGCGCCTGCAGCACGAGTTCCGGGATCAGGACGGGTTCGTGGCGCGGAGCGACTTCGACTGGGCGGGCAGGCTCGTCGGCGAGTTCGACGGAAAGGTGAAGTATCAGAAGTACTTACGCGAAGGAGAGGATGCCACCGACGCCGTGGTGCGCGAGAAGAAGCGCGAGGACCGACTGCGCCGACTCGGCGTCATGGTGATCCGCTGGACCTGGGCCGACCTGGAACGCGGCACGGTCGCCGCCTCGGTCCGGCAGTGGCTCACCACGCTGGAACTGGGCGCCGCCTGACCTGCCTCACACAGCGCGCCGGTTCCAGACGCGGCTCGAACGGGCGGACGCGGCTGGTGTACCAGCCGCGTCTACACGTTCGGGCCGCGTGTGGGCGAACGCGGAACCCCTCAGACGCCAGCGTTCGCGTCGGCCTTCTTGCGCAGCTCGAGAGCGATATCGATGAGCTGATCCTCCTGTCCACCAACGAGTTTGCGGTTTCCGGCCTCGAGCAGGATGTCCGCCGCGGAGACGCCGTATCGCTCCGCATGGCCTTCGGCGTGCTTGAGAAAACTCGAGTAGCAGCCCGCGTAGCCCATCATCATCGACGAGCGGTCGACGAGGCACTCCGACGGCATGGCGGGCCGCACGACGTCCTGGGCGGCGTCGGCAATCTTCATGAAGTCGACGCCCGTGGTGATCCCGAGCTTGTCGCAGACTCCGACGAAAGCCTCCGTCGGAGTGTTGCCCGCACCTGCGCCGAAACGTCGGATCGATCCGTCGATCTGCTGCGCACCCGCACGAATGGCGTTGATGGAGTTGGCAACCGCGATGTCGAGGTTCTCGTGGCCGTGGAAGCCGACCTGGGCGTCGTCGCCGAGTTCGGCAACGAGTGCCTGCACGCGAACCATCACGTCTTCGAGCACGAGCGCCCCGGCGGAGTCGACGACGTACACACACTGGCATCCGGCATCAGCCATGATGCGCGCTTGTGCGGCAAGCACTTCCGGCGGCTGACTGTGGCTCATCATCAGGAACCCGACAGTCTCCAAACCCAGCTCGCGAGCCAGCCCAAAATGCTGAATCGACACGTCGGCCTCGATGCAGTGCGTCGCGATCCGACAGATCTGACCGCCATTGTCCTGCGCGGCCCGAATGTCATCCTTGGTTCCGAGCCCCGGCAGCATCAGGAACGCAATCTTGGCGCGCTGCGCGGTCTCGGCAGCCGCCTTGATCAGTTCCTGCTCAGGGGTTTTGGAGAAGCCGTAGTTGAACGACGACCCACCGAGCCCGTCGCCGTGGGTCACCTCGATCACCGGGACACCCGCACCGTCGAGTGCGCCGACGATGGACCGTACCTCGTCGACGGTGAACTGGTGCCGCTTGTGGTGGCTGCCATCGCGTAGCGACGAATCGGTGATCCGGATGTCGAGAGTGTCGGAGTAGCGGCGCGCGTGCGCCATGAGATCTGTTGTCGCCGTGGTCATGCCGACACCCCCAGCTTCTGCTTCGCGATTTCTTCGCCGACCTTGGTGGCGGCAGCCGTCATGATGTCGAGGTTTCCCGCATACGGCGGCAGGAAGTCGCCTGCACCCTCGACCTCGACGAAGATCGAGACGCGCGCGTGCCCACCGTTGAGCACACTGGGCGGATCGAACTGCGGGTCCTGTAGCAGCCGGTAGCCGGGAACGTATGCCTGGATGTCTTTTTCGCGCTGATGGATCGACGCGGCGATCGCGTCGGTGTCGGCATCCTCGGGAATCGCGCAGAAGATGGTGTCGCGCATGATCATCGGAGGATCAGCCGGATTGAGGATGATGATCGCCTTGCCGCGCTGCGCACCGCCGATCGTCTCGATCCCCTTCGACGTCGTGCGCGTGAACTCGTCGATGTTGGCGCGCGTGCCCGGCCCCGCCGAGACGGAGGCCACCGACGCGACGATCTCCGCATACGGCACCGGCACAACCGAACTCACCGCGTGCACCATCGGGATGGTCGCCTGCCCACCGCAGGTGATCATGTTGGTGTTCGGGGCGTCGAGGTGCTCGCGCAGATTGGCAGGCGGCACCACCGCGGGCCCGACCGCCGCGGGTGTGAGATCGACGGCGATGATGCCCGCCTCCTCGTAGCGCGGCGCGTACTCGCGGTGCACGTAGGCCGACGTCGCCTCGAAGATCAGATCGGGCTTCTCCGACGACGCGAGCAACTCGTCGGCGCCGCCGCTCATGGTGATCAGCCCGTGGTCGGCGGCACGTTTCATGCCCTCGGAGTCGGCGTCGATACCGACCATCCAGCGCGGGTCGATGACCTGACTGCGTTCGAGTTTGTACATGAGGTCGGTGCCGATGTTGCCCGACCCGATGATGGCTGCGGTCAGCGTTGCCGCCACGGTGCCTCCTGTGGGTGTGTGGTCATGGTTCTTGACGAAAACTGTTAAGACTCAGTCGAAGTCCAGCGTGACGGTGCCGAGTCCCGCGAACTCGGCGACGACGTGGTCGCCGGGCGCGACGTCGAAGGCCCGTGTCGCGGTCCCCGGAAGGATCAGGTCGCCCTTGCGCAGCCGCACCCCGAAGCCCTCGACCTTGCGCGCGAGCCACGACACCGCGTTGAGCGGATGTCCGAGTACCGCCGACGAATTGCCCTTGGCGACGACCTCACCATTGCGGTGCAGCACCGCGTCGACGTCGCCGGTGTCGATATCGCGGATGGCCACCCGCTGCTCGCCGAGAATCCATCCGCACGACGACGCGTTGTCGGCGATGGTGTCGCAGAGCGTGATCTTCCAGTCCGTGATCCGCGAGTCGATGAGTTCGATCGACGGCACCACCCACTCGACGGCGTCGATGACGTCGTCGTTGGTGCACCCTTCGCCTGGCAAGTCCTTGCCGAGGATGAACCCGACCTCCACCTCGACCCGCGGGAAGCAGAGCCGAGCCGTGTCGATGGGGGTCGACTCGTGGTACTGCATCTCGTCGAGCAGATGCCCGTAGTCGGGTTCGTCGACGCCCATCATCTTCTGCATCGCCTCTGACGCCAGGCCCACCTTGTGCCCTGCGACCTTCGCACCCGCATCGAGACGCTTGCGGATATTGATCAGCTGGATCTCGTAGGCGTCGACGACGTCGAGTTCGGGATGGGTGTCGGTCGGGCGCTCGATGGCGGTCGCGGTCTGTTCCGCGGTCCACAGATCGGCCGCTATCTGCTCGCGAGTTGCCTTGTCGACGGCCACTTCTGCTCACTTCCGAGGTCGGTACGTCATCACACCCACCGCGGCGAGCACACAGGCCACCACGGCATGAACACGTTCTAGTTTAGAACATGTTCCAGTTTTGCGGCAGTCCTTCGATGCCGCCACCCACGCCACCGCCCAGGCCGCCACCCACGTCTCAGTCGATGACCGCAGGGCTGAACGTCGGCGGGTCGCCGAGCATCGCACGGTGTGACGGCGGCTGCCGACCGTCGGTGTCGACGACGCCGAACTCGGCGGCGAGTTCGGCAGCGATGAGAACCAGGCCGCTCCGCGACATCCGATCGGGGTCGTCGGCGAGCGCGGCGATGACCCGCCCGACGAACTCCGGCGATTCGGCATTGGCGGCCAACCCGGCGTACGCATCCGGGTGATCGGAGAATGCCGCACGGGTGCGCTCGGTCAGCAGCAGGCCCATCCACAACGAGATCACGGCGACGTCGTGCGGCCGGAAGTCGACGGCCATGTCGTGAGCCAGTTTGTCGACGGCAGCCTTGCCCGCGCCGTACGCGGGTCCGTGCATGTAGCAGGCGCCACCGAAGGAGGAGGTGTTGACGATCAGGCCCGAACCGCGTTGCACGAGAAGAGGTGCGGCGCAATGGCTTGCGACATACGTCGAGCGCATTCCGACGTCGAACAGGTCGGTGAGCGAGAGCGGCTTGCTCCAGAACGGACCCTTCACCGTCAATGCGTCCGGCAGGGTCAGCGCGTTGTTGACCAGAATGTCGAGGCACCCGTCGTTCTCGTCACCGACTCGCGCGAACAGTGCCGCGACCGCCTTGTCGTCGGCGTGGTCGAGCACTACCGGAACACCGACGCCACCGCGAGCGCTCACCTCGGCAGCAGTCGTATTCACCGAACCGGGTAGTCCGCTGTCGCCGTCGTTCGCGGTCCGGCCGGTCACGTACACCGTCGCGCCCAGCGCGAGCGCGATTCCCCTGCCCGCGCCGCGGCTCGCGCCGGTCACCACCGCTACTCGCCCATGCTCCATGCGCATCGACTCTCCCACACCCTGGCGCCACATTTCTGAAACGTGTTCTAATTCGTAGATAGAACACGTTCCACCGCGGAGCACGAAGGGAACCCGATGGCAGGCGAGCGCGAGCAAGGACAACCAGAGACCTACGACGTCATTGTCGTGGGTGCGGGCGCGGCAGGGCTGAGTGCCGCGATCACCGCTGCGGCGCAGGGCCTCACGACGGTGATCATCGAGAAGTCGCCGTACTGGGGAGGCTCGACATCGCGCTCGGGTGGCGGCGTCTGGATTCCGAACAACTCCGTACTGAAGCGCGACGGCGTCGACGACACACCCGAGCGGGCCCGCGAGTACGTCAAGGCGATCATCGGCGAGCACGCACGCGAGGACCGCATCGACGCCTACATCGACCGCGGCCCCGAGGCGCTCGACTTCCTGATGAAGCACGCCCCTCTCGACCTCGAGTGGGTGAAGAACTACTCCGACTACTACCCCGAAGCGCCGGGCGGTCGGCTGGGCGGGCGCAGCGTCGAACCTCGCCCCTTCGATGCACGAGCACTCGGCGACGACCTAGACACCCTGCACCCGCAGTACACCAAGGCGCCGCTCAATATGGTTGTGCTGCAATCGGATTACCGCTGGCTCAACACCGGCATACGCCATTGGCGCGGCCCGGCGCGGATGGCCAAGGTCGGCGGTCGATTCTTCTGGGCACGCGCGCGCGGCAAGAAACTCATCGCGATGGGCGCGGCGCTCGCCGCCGAACTGCTACTCGGCGTTCGACAGGCTGGCGTGCCACTGCGATTGAACACCGGCCTCGTCGACCTTCTCACCGATGACGGCCGTGTCGTCGGGGTGAGAGCAGAATCCGGCGGTCAGCAGTTCGACATCCGCGCCGAGAAAGGCGTGATCCTCGCCTGCGGCGGCTTCGAGCGCAACGTCGAGATGCGCCGCAAGTATCAGCGCGAACCGATCGGGTCCGACTGGACGACGGGCGCGCCGTCGAACACCGGTGACGGCATCAACGCGGGCATCAAGATCGGTGCTGCGGTGTCGCTGATGGACGACGCCTGGTGGGGGCCGACCATTCCCCTGCCGCGCGGGCCGTGGTTCGCACTCTCCGAACGCTCCGTCCCCGGCACGTTCATCGTCAACATGCGCGGCGAGCGATTCATGAACGAATCACTGCCCTACGTGGAGGCCGTGCACCAGATGTATGGCGGCGAGTTCGGCCAGGGCGACGGCCCGGGAGAGAACGTGCCCGGCTGGCTGATCTTCGACCAGACGTGCCGCAACCGGTACCTCTTCGCGGGGATCAACGCGCGACAACCGTTGCCCAAGAAGTGGTTTGATTCCGGGGTCGTCGTCAAAGCCGACACGATCTCCGAGCTCGCCGACAAGATAGGCGTCCCTGCCGACGCGTTGACCACGACAACCGAACGCTTCAACGGATTCGCGAAGTCCGGCGTCGACGCCGACTTCCATCGCGGCGAGAGCGGCTACGACCACTACTACGGCGACATCACCAACAAGCCCAACCCGAGCCTCGGGCCGGTCCGCAAGGCGCCGTTCTACGCGGTCAAGATGGTGCCCGGAGACCTCGGCACGAAGGGAGGCATCGACACTGACGCGTCGGGCCGCGCGCTGCGACCGGACGGCTCGGTCATCGAGGGTCTCTACGCCGCGGGCAACACCAGCGCCCCGGTCATGGGCCACACCTATGCAGGCCCCGGCGCCACCATCGGCCCCGCGCTCGTCTTCGGATACCTCGCCGCGCTCGACGCCGCCGCAAACACCGGGCAGGCAACCCCGACATCGACGACGGCAGGAGCGTAAGCCGTGCCCATCGATCCATCGGTCGCAGTCGGGGCAGAGTTGCCCGAGGTCACCTTCTCGTGGACGGCATCCGACGTCGCGCTCTACCACCTCGCCGTCGGAGCAGCCCGTGATCCGCTCGACGCCGACGGCCTGCGCTACGTCGACGACGCCGCCCCCAAGGTGCTACCGACGTTCGCGACGGTCGCCGCGACGTTCCACGCGACGCAGGCTCCCACGGTCTCCTTCCCCGGCATCGACATCGACCTGGCGAAGGTCGTCCACGGCAGCCAGCAGATCACCGCGCACCGAGCACTACCGCCGGAGGGCAAGGCGACGACACGCAAACGAATCGTCGAGGTCCAGGACAAGGGGTCCGCGGCGGTCATCATCTCCGAGGGCGTCACCGTCGACGAGACAGGCGAACCGCTGTGGACCGAGCGGTCGTCGATCTTCGCCAAGGGCGAGGGTGGCTTCGGAGGTGAGCGCGGAGCGTCGAGCAAAGTCGCTTTTCCCGACCGAGCACCCGATGTCACCCTGCAGGTCCTCACGCTGCCTGATCAGGCGCTGCTCTACCGGTTGTGCGGCGACCGCAATCCCTTGCACTCCGACCCGGCATTCGCCGCGGCCGCAGGCTTTCCACGGCCCATTCTGCACGGCCTGTGCACGTATGGATCGGTGTGCCGGGCCGTCGTCGACGAACTCCTCGGGGGTGATGTCGTTGCGGTAGCCGACTTCTCGGCAACCTTCGCGGGCGTGGTGTTCCCGGGTGAGACTCTCGACGTCGCGGTGTGGGACGAGGCCGACAGGCTCCTGGTGACGGCCTCCGTGATCGACCGCGAGAACGCCCCGGCGCTGGCGAACGTGGTCGTGGACAAACGCCGCTGAGCAGTCGACGGGAGTCGCGGAAATTCGACGTCGAAGACCGGATGCCGCCAGCGCGCACCATCGCGGCCGGAACCGATAAGGTCACTGACGGTCATTCCCGCAACCTGCCGTGGCCGTGCCACGGACCAAGAAGGAGATTCGATGAGCGATTCGCTGCAGTCACTGCTCGGAGCCAACCGTCCGGCAGTGGTCAACGATTTCGTCGGCGTGATCGACGCCGAGGTGTCGGAGCAGAAGGGCCTCAGCGGAGCCGCTGTCAAAGCGGCATACGGCGCAGTCCAAAAGATCAAGCCGGACATCGTGACTCGGGCCACCGATCAGTTGCTGCCCGACTTTCTCGCTGCGCTGCAACCGTTCTGGGACAGCAAGCCCGCGGGAGTCGCGTTCGGCGATCATCTCGCGAACAATTCCGACACGGCCTCCGAAGCGCTGCTGCAGGTGACCGACGACCAGGTATCGAATGCCAAGCCTGCACTGGCGAAGGCATACAACTCGCTGCGCGGCAAGGCGAAAAACTATGTGGCCGCGGCACTTCCGCGAGTCGGCGCAGTCGTCGAGAAGTACGCAGGCTGAGTCCGACGTGTCGGCTGGTCGCGCTAGGCCGCGGAGGTGAGGATGAGAACCAACACCACACCGACCGCGATCAGCGCGGCCAGCATCGACAACACCCGCCAGATGTGCAGGCGGACCGGCGTCGTGTCGGTTGCTCGTGAAGATGCGACCTGGGATGAGGCCATGATCTCTCACTTTCGATCGTCCGGGACACCCGCCAACTACCTTGTCGAATACTCCCGGTGTGTTACTACAGTGATAAATGTGTCACATGGTGCAGGAGTTTGGGGTGTTTCCCGGCAGCGTGTCGCGAATAACCTCGACACGATACCCACGGGGACGAGATGGCCGGGCTGACACGCACAACACCGACCCGCGAGAACACACGTGCGGCATGGCTGATTCTGATCGCCTGCGCTGCGGTCAGCATGGTGGTCGCGGCGATGGCCGCACTGAACACCGCTCTGGCCGACATCGCCGTCGATATCGGCGCCGACTCGAGCGAGATGACATGGATCGTCGACGGCTACACGTTAGCCCTTGCGGCACTTCTACTTCCGGCAGGCGCCATCGGCGACCGGTTCGGGCGGCGCGAGGTCCTGATCGTCGGTCTCGTCATTTTTGCCGTAGCCTCGCTGCTGGCGATCTGGACCACCAATCCCACCCAGTTGATCTGCACCCGAATCCTGGCGGGCGCCGCAGCGGCGCTCATCATGCCCACCACGCTGTCGCTGATCACCTCCGGCGTGCCCACGGACAAGCGCAGTATCGCCGTGAGCATCTGGGCTGCGGTGGCTGGTGCCGGAGCGATCGCGGGATTCTTCGTCACCGGTGTACTGCTCGAATTCTTCTCGTGGCACTCGATTTTCATCACATTCGCGGCATCGGCTCTCGTGACAGCCCTGCTGTGCCTGACGATCGGGACCTCCCGCGACAGCGACCCCGGACGCTTCGACTTCGGCGGTACCGCCCTCTCGGTCCTCGGCGTGACCGGGATCGTCTTCGGTCTTCTCGAAGCACCGCACCGGGGTTGGGGTGACGCGCTCGTACTGTTCGCCCTGATCGGCGGACTGGTGCTGTTGGCCGCGTTCTGCGTGGCGGAACTACGCATCAACGACCCGCTGCTCGACGTCCGACTGTTCACCAACCGCGCCTTCGGTTCCGGCGCACTCTCGGTGGCATTGCAGTTCTTCGCATCCTTCGGCGCCTTCTATCTGATGTTGCAGCGACTGCAACTGGTGATGGGCTACTCCCCGCTGCAATCGGCTTTCGCACTGATGCCCATGGTCATCGGCGTCAGCGCTTTCGCTCTCGTGGGCAACTGGGTCGCCGTGCGGTTCCACTCGCTGCGTTTCGTGCTCGCGGGCGGAATCCTCGTCGCAGGCATCGGCATGCTGCTCCTCGGGCTCATCGACTACGACAGTTACCCGGTGTTTGCGGCGATGACAGGTGTCGTCGCGATCGGTATCGGACTCGCGACCGCACCGTCGACCACGGCCATCATGTCGAATACACCGCTGGACAACCAGGGCGTCGGGTCAGCGGTCAACGACACAGCGCGCGAACTCGGTGCGGCCATTGGGATCGCCATCGCCGGGTCGCTGCTCGCGGCCGGGTACTCCGCCCGAATCGGGCCGACGAGCGCACTCGCACGCGACCAACTCGACGCCGCCGGACGCCAACGCATCGCCGCCGGCGACACGGCGGGTGGCCAGGCGCTTCTCGCCCAGGCCGACGAGGCGTCGACTCGCATCGGCAAGTCACTGGCGGAGGCCACCGAGGTGGCACACAGACTTCCCGCGCAGGCGAGCGGTCTGGCACGGGCCGTCCTCGACGGCGCGCAAGACGCGTTCGTCACGCCGATGAATCAGGCGTGCGTCGTCCTCGGAGCGGTCCTCGTCGCAGGCGCAGCCGTGTTGCTGTGGCTCGCTCCTCGTCGTGTCGTCGCGGTCACCGATACCGACACCGGTACCGGAACCGGCGAGGGGGAACCTGTGACAGGGACCGACGAGTTCGGCTGGGCCGACGGCGACAGGCAACGCTCCACGGACAGGTGAGCAGCGTAGGCTCGCTCCGGTGATCGAGGCGAGCAGCGCGTTCGGCACCGTGGTCGCGGTCGTCGTGATGGTCGTGACCATCGTCGCCACCGTATCGGTCACACGCGTCCCCGCCGCAGTTGTCGCCGTTCCGGCGGCTGTGCTCGTCGTCGCGCTGGGTCTCGTCGACTGGCACACCGCCCTGGCGGAGGTGCGGTTCATGCTGCCGACGATCGGGTTTCTCGCGGCGATGCTCGTCGTCGCCGAGATCTGCGCACGCGCAGGCGTTTTCGCCTGGGTCGGGGTGGTACTGGCCAGGTGGAGTCACGGTTCGGCGATCGGATTGCTGCGCATCGTGTTCGTGGTGGCAGCCATCACGACCGCTGTACTGTCCCTCGACACCACGATCGTCCTGCTGACCCCGGTGGCGGTGCTGACCGCACGACACATCGGCGCACGGGTCACACCCATCGCCTACGCGAGCAACCATCTGGCCAACAGCGCCTCGACGCTTCTACCCGTCTCCAACCTGACCAATCTGCTCGCCTTCGGCGCGGCCGGGCTGTCGTTCACACGCTTCGCCGCCATCATGGCATGGCCGTGGGTCGCGGCGATCGTCGTCGAATATCTCGTCTTTCGGTGGTTCTTCGCGGCAGACCTGCGGTCTCCCCGTGGACAACGTGAGGTCGACGACCCTCCCGAACCAGATGTACCCGACGTGGCGCACGACCACTCAGGAGGAGGCGAGTCGCCACGAGCGCCGCTGCTGACGTTGGCCGCACTCGGCGTGCTTCTCGTGGGATTCGTCGTCGCAGAACCTCTCGGTGTCCCGCTGGCCGCCGTGGCGGGCATCGGGGCGCTGGTCATGGCGTTGCCGTCGCTGTGGCGGGCACCGGCCGCAACATGCGTCGACGCCGTCCGCGCCGCAGGAGTCCCATTCCTGATCTTCGTTGCCGCGCTGGGTGTGATCATCCTGCCCGTGCGCAACGGCCCCGTGGGCGATATCTTCTCGACGCTGATGCCCTCCGGGGCAGGACTTCTCGCGCTGCTGGGTGCCGCGGTGATCGCAGCGATCGCCGCCAACCTGTTCAACAATCTTCCGGCGACGCTGCTGCTCGTCCCGCTCGTGGCGGGTCAACCGGCGCTGGTGCTCGCGATACTGCTCGGTGTGAACATCGGCCCCAACCTGGCCGTGTTCGGGTCGCTGGCCAATCTGCTGTGGCGTGACGTCATGCGTCGACACTCGGCGTCGACGTCGTCGCGTGTCTACCTGTCGCTCGGAATGGTATCGGTGCCGCTGACACTGGTCGCCGCCGTGATCGCACTGTGGGTCGGGCTGCGGGCCTTCGGCTGAGCCCGGCAGGACTTTTGCCGTGCGGGTCAGCCGAAGAGCTTGGCCACGAACGGGATCGAGTCACCCTTCGACGCATTGACCGTGCCACTGTGGTCCTGGTTCGGATAGAACCGGAACGTGACCGGCTGGTTGTTCGTCTTGAGTCGCGACACGAGGAGCAACACTCCGGGAGCGTTCACATCGGTGTCGAGGCCGCCCTGCCCGATGAAGAACGGTCGGTCGTAGCCGGATTCGGGGATGCCCATGTAGTCGGTGAGTTTCGCCTGGAATCCGGGGATATCCGACAGCGGGCGGCTCAACAGCTTTCCGGGATCGACCTTCTGCGACCGGACAAGACCGCCGAGCTCGTTGTCGGAGTCGCACAGGGTTTCGGCCTTGTCGACCCAGTACCGTCCGTACGGGGTCAGGAACGAGTTGATGTTCCATTCCGGGAACGACGTGCGCAGTCCGGAGAGAATGTACATCACGTAGATCGTCGTGTTGGGCGAGAACCCGCCTAGTCGGACCGGCGACGGACGACCAAGCGCCGCAACGAGATTCTCGATGTATGCCGGAACGCCGGTCCCGACGGCGCCCCGATAGTCCAGATCCTTGCCACCGAACTGGGTTGCGTAGCGAGCCGTCGTGATCGCGGCTCCGCCACCCTGCGACTGCCCGACGACCGCCCACTTGCGCGATAGCTGCGGATACACCTGCCGTGCCGCCTTCACGCTGTCGACGATGCTGTGCGCCTCGACCCGACCGTTCAGATACGGATGGTTACCCGGCGTGCCGAGCCCCACATAATCCGAGGCGACCACCGCGTATCCCTTGGACATCCACGCGCCGAGGTACTCCCAGTCACGCTCGACGGCGACCGGCCCGCCGATGGAGTAGGCGCAGTGATCGGCGAGGCCGGTAGTGCCGTGCGCCCACGCGATCACCGGCCAGCCGCCCTTGGGAGGAGTGCCCGGCGGGAGATAGACAGCACCGCTCGACAGCGCGGGCACATCGCGAACGCCCTTGGTCCAGTACGTGATTCGCTTCGCATCGACCGCACCAGGGACGGTGATGCGCGCCGGAAGCGGCTCGGTGGACACCACAGCGCCCGACGCACCGCTCGGGACCGCATGTGCGGGCGGGGCGCCGGCCACCGCCGACACGGTCGCAACAGCCACTGCCATTGCCGACACCATCACGCCAACCCGACGCCCGACCCTGCTTCGCTGACTCACGATGAACACTGTATACATTGGGCGGCACCTTCGCGCGGCAAATGGTCGACAGAGTGGGCGCTGCGTTACGCCTGGTGGATGCTCTGTCGGGCCGAGTGTAAGTCAGACGCCTGCCGACTCCGGGGCCGCGGGAGCTTGGGCCGCGGTGGCTTTCGCCCACTTGTAGTCGGCCTTGCCCGCGGGCGTCCGCTTGACCTCGTCGACAAAGACGACGAGGCGCGGCACCTTGTAGCCCGCCAGCGATTCGCGGCAATGCGTCTGCAGCTCTTCGAGCGTCGGCTCCGGCTCACCGACGGCAACGGCGACGACTGCTCCGACCCGCTGTCCGTATTTGGGATCGGGTACCGGCACGACAAGAGCGTCGGCCACGGCCGGGTGCGCGTGCAGCGACGCCTCGACCTCCTCGGCGTAGACCTTCTCGCCACCGGTGTTGATGCATTGCGAACCACGCCCGAGAAACACGATGGTGCCGTCGGCTTCGACTGTTCCCATGTCGCCGAGCACCGAGATTCGACGGCCGTCGGGAAGTGTCGGAAATGTCTTGGCCGACTTGGCCTCGTCCTTGTAATAGCCGAGGGGCACATTGCCGATTCGCGCGATGTAGCCGACATCGCCTGAGCCAGGCGTGATCTCGTTGAGCGACTCGTCGACCACCATCATCTTGTCCGTCGGCGGCACCCGAAGGTTGCCGTTGTCGTCCATCACGATCTCGCCGTCGTTGCCCGACTCCGACGCCCCGAAATTGTCACGCAGCACCAGATCCGGCTTGACCGCCGCCATCCGCTCACGGACGTGCTGCGACCAGATCGCACCGCCCGAGGTGATCGAGAACAGCGACGACAGATCGACGTCGCCCTTGCGACGCTCGAGTTCCTCGACGAGCGGCATTCCCATCGCATCGCCCACGATGAGGATGATCTGGATCTGCTCATCCTCGATGCCCGACACGATTGCGGCCGGATCGAAGTCGCGCATCAGCACCAACCGACCGCCAAGCGTGAGGAAGGTGAACAACGAATACGACGCCGCGCCATGCATCAGCGGTGCGGCGATGTTGAAGGCGATCGACGGGAAATCCTTCACCGCCGCACCGACTTCGGCAAGATCCTTGCGCGCCTCGCCATACGGGTTGCCACCGGAGATCGGCTTGCGGAAGAAGTCGTCGTGTCGCCAGATCACGCCCTTCGGATAGCCGGTCGTGCCACCCGTGTACAGCAGGTAGTGTTCGTCGCCGGTCCGTGGCTCGAAGTCCTTTGCGTCGGAGAGCTTCTCCGAATCAGAGAACGACACTATCTGTACAGAGCGTCCATCGCGCAGACTGTCGGCCGCCGCGCGCAGTTCGTCGACGATCTCGCCGATGACGAATACCGTTCGCACGAGCGGCAATTCGGGCAGCAAGGTGGCGACGCTGCGCTGATGCTCCGGCTCCTCGACGACGATCCCCCGCGAGTCGGAATTGTCGAAGATGTATCCCAGCTCGGCATTTGTGTAGCGATAGTTGACGTTCACCGGCACCGCACGGACCTTCAGCAGGCCGAGCAGACTGGTGACGTGTTCGACGCTGTTCTTGAGAAACAGTGACACATTGTCGTCGAGTCCGATGCCGTGCGCGGCGAACATGTGCGCGACCTGGCTCGAAAGTCGATCGAGCTCGGCATAGCTGATCTGCCGTCCGCCGTAGCTGAGGGCTATGCGGTCGGGGACCGAATCGGCGACAGTCTCGAAGACATCGGCGAGGTTGAATTTCATTGCTGCTGGCTCCTCTTGCTGCACTGCTTGTGACCCGTCATCTCTCTCCGTCCTGTACGGCGCCTACGCCGCCGTCAGCACCAAACCACTTGTCGGAACCCCTGTTCCGGCCGTGACCACCACCCGCTGAGCGCCCGGCACCTGATTCACCGAGGTGCCGCGCAGTTGCCGGACCGCTTCGGCGATCCCGTTCATCCCGTGGATGTAGGCCTCCCCCAACTGACCTCCGTGTGTGTTCAACGGGAGCCGACCACCGACTTCCAGCGCGCCCGGCTCTCGCACGACATCCTTTGCCTCGCCGCGGCCGCAGAACCCCAACTCCTCCAACTGCAACAGGGTGTACGGCGTGAAGTGGTCGTAGAGGATCGCGGCGTCCATGTCGTCCGGCCGCAATCCCGACTGCTCCCATAGTTGCCGCCCGACCAAGCCCATCTCGGGCAATGCGGCGAGTTCGTCCCGGTAGTAGCTCGTCATGATGAACTGGTCGACGCCGCTGCCCGACGCCGCCCCCGAGATCACGGCAGGCGGATTCGGTAGATCGCGTGCGCGGTCTGCCGATACGACGACGATCGCTACGCCGCCGTCCGACTCCTGACAGCAATCGAGCAGATGCAACGGCTCGGCGATGTAGCGCGACTGCTGATGGTCGTCCAACGTGATGGGCTTGCCGTAGAAGAACGCCTCGGGATTGGTTGCCGCGTGCTTGCGGTCGACGACGGCGATGCGTCCGAAATCTTCACTCGTGGCGCCGAACTCGTGCAGGTACCGCTGCGCGACCATGGCGACGAACGCCGCCGGGGTCGACAACCCGTGCGGATAGCTGAACGCGTTGTCGGTACCCGACGAGTTCTCCTGGTTGGCGACGGCCGAATTCACCTGTCCGAAGCGCAAACCCGACCGCTCGTTGAACGCCCGATACGCCACGACGACGTCGGCGACACCCGTGGCCACAGCCATCGCCGCCTGCTGCACCGTCGAACATGCCGCACCTCCGCCGTAGTGAATGCGCGAGAAGTACGTGAGCTCGGGGATTCCCACCGCGCGGGCGACGGCGATCTCTGAGTTGGTGTCCATGGTGAAACTGACCAGCCCGTCGACTTCGGCGGGGGTCAGGCCGGCATCAGCGAGCGCTGCCTGCACCGCCTCGGTTGCCAATCGTAGTTCGCTGCGTCCGGAGTTCTTGGAGAACTCGGTGGCGCCGATGCCTGCGATCGCTGCTGCCCCCGACAGCTTCCCCATCAGCGACCTCCCCACGTGAGCGTGACCGTCGAGATCACGTGCTTACCAAGTGCATTGGTTCCCGTGACGGCAACGGTGATGAGATCGTCGTCGACGCCGGTCACGTCGCCGGTGAAGGTCAATGAGTCGTAGGCGTACCACGGCACACCGAGTGTGAGCTTGATCGAACGAATCCGCGATGAGGGACCGGCCCAGTCGGTGACGAATCGCTCGACGAGTCCGGTGTCGGTCAGGATGTTGACAAAGATGTCCTTGGATCCCTTGGCCTGAGCGAGATCGCGGTCGTGATGCACGTCCTGGAAGTCACGGGTTGCCAGCGCTGTGGACACGATAAAGGTTGGTGTCGCGTCGATTGTCAACGGCGGCAACGTCGTTCCTACTTCGACAGCGGGAATCGCGCTGGTGGTCACTGGGCCTCCTGTGTGGTCACTGTGCCTCCTGTGCGGTAGGGCGCCACGCGTGCAACGTCCAGGCGTCGGTGCCCGACTCCTCGTCGGCGGGAAAGTCGAGGAACATCGCCTCGACGCGCAGTCCGATGTGCACGTCGGCGGGGTCGACGTCGCGCAACTCGGCGAGCATTCGGACGGGCGCGGAGAGCGGTACACCGTCGCCGCTTTCTACCGCGTCGAGATCGTCGAGTTCTACGAGTGCGACCACGAAAGGCAGTTCGCGCCCGGGCACCTTGGGTGCGCGATGCACCACGTAGCTGTAGACCGTTCCCGTGCCTGCCGCGACGACGTAGTCGGTGACCGGCACCGTGCCGTCGGGTAGTCGAGGCTTCCAGGTCGCGGGTATCGGCGGATGACGTAGCGTTCCGTCGTCGAGTTTCTGGATGCGCAGTTCGTGGGCGGCGACGCCTTCCCAGAAGAACTCGGTGTCGCGAGATGCGCTGGGACGCAACATTCGTGAGGGATCGAGATCGGAGGGTACGCCACCGGCCTCGGTGTCGGCGGTCGTCGCGGCGTCGTCGTGCGGCCGGAACTTCAGGATGCGGAAATCCATCTCGGCGACCACCTCGTCGTCGACCGACCAGGTGTTGCGCGTGGTGAAGAACCAACCCTCCCCCAGTGCCGTCTGCTTGGGACCGACGACGTCGAGAAGTTCAGCCGAGAGCGAGACCTGCTCTCCCACATCGAGATAGCGATGATAGGTGGTATCGCAGTTGGTGGCCACGACGGAGGTGTAACCCGCCTCATCGAAGAGCTCCGACGCCCGGCCGAGCGGATCGTCGACGGTACGCCGCCCGTTCAGCCCGCGCATCGTCCACACCTGCGCCATGGCAGGAGGTGCGACGATCCCCGAATGTCCTGCGGCACGCGCGGCGTCGGCGTCGACGTAGACGGGGTTCGTGTCTCCGATGGCCTCGACCCAGTTGTTGATCATCGGGGTGTTCACCGGGTCACGCCCGAGCGTCGGCGCGCTCGGCCCGGCGTCGATGATCGCCTGCGCGGCGGTGCGGATGGTCTCGACACGCTCCTCGTTCCTCGGAGCCGCTCGACCAGCAGAGGAAGAAGGAGAAGGAGTGGCGCTCATCGCTTCGCCCTCGGCAGGCCCAGTCCGGCGGTGGCGATCATGTCGCGCATCACCTCGTTGACGCCACCTCCGAAGGAGATCACCACGTTTCTATTCTCCTGAACGTCGAGCCAGTCCACCAGCTCCGCGGTCTCGGGATCGGTGAAATCCCCGTAACGGCCGATGATCTCGTCGATCATCCGACACACC
>NZ_DLSO01000176.1:0-16728 GCF_002500165.1 Gordonia sp. UBA7860
AAACCCGCCAACCATACAGCCGGCAGAATTTTCAACACAATCTCAGCCAGAGAGACAAAAACCTGACCAAACAAAAACTAGCAACACCCAGACCCAAAGACCTGAGCGTCACAAAATAAATCATCACATAATCCAGAAACTTGGACACACGATGCCAAAATATGGCATCAAACAATTCATCACACACTATCGAGTTCTCAAAGAACGCACACCTGCTGACGCTACCCCTGAAAAGGGCTTGACCAGCAAGCTTGTTCCGTTTGGAGGATGTTAACCCCGTTTCCGGAGCAACTCTTCCAGCCTACCAGACGCTCTCGACGATCCGCAACTCCGTGTTGTTTCTCGTTTGGGAGTCATCTGGTTCCCGTGATCTCGTTGCGGGCGCACGAGGCACCCGGTGTGATTTCTCGGGGGTTGGTCTGCGCTGAACCCGGTTTCCCTTCCCCGTGACTTTCCCTCTCAGGAGGCCGTCCGGGGCGGCGCCGTGGCGCGCTGACTCGAAGAAAGTTACGCAATGCGTCGGCGAGGGTCAAATCGCCTGGTCAGCACGTGCGCCCACGCACGTTTCCGCAGGTCACGAGCGGTCAGGCCGCGCCCCGCAGCGTCGAATTCACGCCTGAGCCCCCAAAATCGGTGAATGTGATCTGCGTCATTCTGCGCTGGCCAGCTGTCTTTCGGCGTCCCAGTGGACCTTGCGCGAGGCGTCTACCAGCGAGTTCATCGACACGCATCCGAGTCGGAAACCCATACTTTCGGTCAGTGACCTCGCCTGACAGGTCAGTTACGCGTGCGCGGGTCGGCTCCTACCGTTCGAGGTATGACCATGGCCCCAGAGATCAGGAGCGCAGACACCAGGAGCGCGGGCACACCTACGACCAGCACCATCACTGTGCGTCGGGCCGAGCCGGCTACCGGGGTTCTCGCTGCCGAGGGCTTCCGACGATGCGGTTCGCTGTGGTGGCGTCGGACTACTGCGCAGGACGGAACCACGTTGGTCGACATCCGCCATCCGTTCACCAGCGATCTGATCTCCGACGATGTCATGGTGACGGCCCTGATCTGCCTCGTCGAAGACGGCGCGCTCGCCGGCCAGTGGGAGTTCGAGGAGGCCGCGGTCGGACTGATTCGGTCGTCTGCCGCCTCCGACGGCGTCGCGTGGGCGTCGTTCTATGACAACTCGCTGCGAGATCTCGTCACCGGTATCGCCTCCTTCAGCGCCGTCCATCGTCGAGCTCGCAGCCTGGTGTCGGGTTCGACCGTGCTCGAGGTCGGCTGCTGCTTCGGGTTCCTCGCACTGCAGTGCGCCGAAAGTGGACTCGAGGTCAGCGCGTGCGACATCTCGTCTGGTGCGATCAACCTCCTGCGGGCGGCCGCCACGCGACGTCGAACCGTTGTCGACGCGATTGTTGCGAACGCGACCGATCTCCCCTTCGCCGACGATTCGGTCGACACCGTCACCCTCATTCACCTGCTCGAACATTTGTCACGTGACGAAAGACAGCGAGCGCTTGCAGAAGCTCTGCGGGTCGCCCGTAGACGCGTGATTGTCGCCGTCCCCTACGAAGACGAGCCGAGTCCACACTTCGGGCACCTCAGCTGCCTGCGTGAATGCGACCTCGTCGACTGGGCGGGACACGTCGATCATGCGGGCGCGGAGATACTCGACGACCACGGCGGGTGGTTGATCCTCACACCTCGAGCCAGCTAGAGCCGACAGCGTCATTAGCGGCTAGAGCCGACAGCGCCATTAGCGGGCGGACGCCGACTCAGGCCCCAACTCAAATGAGGCCCCGCTTGCTGGCGATGTAGACCGCGTCGGTGCGTTTGGTGACCCCGAGTTTGCGAATGATGTTGCGAATGTGGAACTTCACCGTCGATTCCGAGATGAACAGCGTCTCGCCGATCCGCTTGTTGCTCAGTCCGTCCGCCAGTAGCCGGAGCACCTCGCGCTCGCGCTCGGTCAGTGCCTCGGGACTCTCTCCGCCGCCCGATACCGTCCGCAGCACGATTGCCGCGCTTCGCGGATCGAATGCGCTGCCACCACCCGAAACGGCCTGGATCGCCCGCACGAGTTCGGTCGTATCGACATCCTTGACCACGTATCCACGTGCCCCGGCCTTCACCGCACGCACGACGAGGTCGTCATCGAGGAACGTGGTGAGCACCAGACTGGCCACATCACTGTGCCGCTGCGCGATCTCGGTGATGAGTCGCAGCCCCTCGTACTCGGTGCCTGCCGTCAGCTTGAGATCGACGACAACCACATCCGGGCGGCACCGTGCGACTTCTGCGAGCGCGTGGTCGAACGAACCAGCTTCTCCGACAACGGATATCGTGTCCTCACGCTCAAGCAGTGAGCGTATGCCCGCCCGTAGCAGCGCATGGTCGTCGACCAGCATGGCCCGAATCGAGCCGGTACTGACCTCGGTGGAATTCATCGCACAACCTCCTCGTGTCGAGACCCTGACCCGCTCCGCGTGTGACCCGTCGACGCCGACGCGACGTCGGGCAATGTGGCTGCAATGCGTATCCCACCGAGTCGCGAACGACGGACACGGACCTCGCCACCCAACTGATCCGCACGCGCGGCCATGTTGGCCAGCCCTCGGTGCCTGCCGGCGAGGTCGCCGAGCATCGCCGCGCGCATCACTCGCCGAAGATGCCCTGGGTCTCCCCCGCCGTCGTCGTCGACAGCCAGGCCGACGTGGTCGTCGGCGTAGGTGAGGACCACGCGCGCAGTCTGTGCCCCGGCGTGCACCGCGGTGTTGAACAGCGCCTCGCCCGCGATCCGCAGTACGGCGTGTTGCACGTCATCTGGGACATCACGCGGGCGTCCGACGACGCGGACGTCGGTGTCGAGATCGGCGGGCATGTGCATCGAACACAGTTCGTCGAGCACCTCGCCGAGACTCAACCCCTCGACCGACGGCGACTGATTGAGCGCGTAGATGACCGAACGCAACTGTTCGACGGCGTCGCGCGTCAATTTCCCCGCGACCTCGAGACGCGCGGCCGTCGCGGCGTCGGACTCGATCCGACACACCTCGATCTGAACGCCTGCCGACAGCACCGACTGCGTGACGGAGTCGTGGAGTTCGCGGGCGATGCGCTCGCGTTCCTCGGTGACCAGACGCTGGCGCATCACGGCGGACAATTCTCGTTGTGTCCGTTGAAGTTCCGCGTTTCGGACGGCAAGGTCAGTCGCCTGCTCACGCGCTTTGGCGTAGGCATCCTCGGCACGCGCGAGCTGATGCCGGCTCTCCTCGAGCAGCGAGGCATTCAGGAGGGCGACCATCGCCTGTCTGGCGAGAATGCGCATCACGACGAGGTCGGCGGAGTCGACGACATGATGATCCGGGGTCCATGCCGAGAGTCCACCGACGACGCGGCCGTCGAGGTGCACCGGCACATGGAGGTGGTGCGCTGTGACCACTGGTCGGCTCAGCTCGCCCATCTGATTGCGGAGGACGTCGTTGAGCCGATTGAGCACCTCGTCGGGAAGGTGACTCGGTGTGCGCGCGGCTTGCACGCCCTCGAACGCGTAGATGGTTCCGTCGCCGCTCATCATCAGGTGCCGTGGCCCCGTGCGCTCGAGTTCGCCGTCGCTGAGGGCAAACACCACCCAGTCGGCGTCGAGGTGCTCACGCACAGCACGGACCACCGAGAGGACGAGGTTTTCGGGGCCTTCGGCGGTTTGCACGAGCGCCCGCGAGATGCGATCGAGCGCGCCGACCACGCGCGTGAGTCGCTGCTCGACGCCCCGATACTGCGCATAGTGCGAGCCCTTGACCGAATGCAGCCCGACCAGCGAGTCCAGTTCGGGCCCGTACTGGCCAGACCCGTCAACTCCAGACCCACCGGCCCCTGATCCTTCAACGCCAGGCCCGTACCCCTCGGGCTGGGCGCCGGTGGTCACAGTGCCTCGCGATAGATACGCGCGACGTCGTCTGCGGTCGGTTTGCGCGGGTTGGTCGTCATACAGGCGTCGAGCAGCGCGTTCGCCGTGAGCACCGCGACGTGTTCGTCGCGCACGCCGAGTGATCTGAGGTCGCCGGGCAGTCCGACCCTGCGCGACAACGACGCGACCTCGTCGGCGAGTCGCTCAGCGACGGCACGGGGCGAGCCGCCCCGGACACCCACCGCGTCGGCGAGTTCGACGTAGGGCGTCGGGTCGATCTCCGCGTTGAACCGGATGACATGCGGTAGGAGCACCGCATTGATCGCGCCGTGCGCGGCGTCGCACAGTCCCCCGACGGGGTGGCTCATGGCGTGGGTGGCCCCGAGAATCGCGTTGGTGAACGCCATGCCCGCCTCGAGCGCCGCATACGCCATGTCGGTTCCGCTGTCGGGATCGGACGGATCGTCGACAAACCTCTCGATGCTGCGCCACGCGGTGCCGATCGAGCTCAGTGCCGCGCGATCGCTGAGCCGATTGTGCGCAAGCGATGCGTATGCCTCGAGGCAGTGGGTGATGGCGTCCATGCCCGACTGCGCGGCAACATCTGCGGGTAGCGAGGCAAACGTGCGTGGGTCGACCACAGAGACGTCGGGCACCAAGCCGCGACCGATGATGGTCACCTTGGTCATGCGGTCGACGTCGTTGACGATGCAGAACTGCGAGACGTCCGAACCGCTTCCCGCCGTGGTCGGTGCGGCGATCAACGGGGGCAGCGGCCGACGGGCGCGATCGATCCCCTCGTACTCGAGGATGTGTCCGCCGTTCGCGGCCAGAATCGCGATCCCCTTGGCTGCGTCGATCACCGACCCACCGCCGAGAGCGACGATGCCGTCGGCACCGCTCTCCTCGTACCTCGCGAAGCCCGCGACGATCTCGGGAGCGCGCGGATTCGCCGATACGTCGGTGAATGACGACACCGACAGTCGCTCGGAGTGAAGTGCTTGTGCCAGTTGGGGATACCACGGAGTTGCCACCAGTCCGCGGTCGGAGACGATCAGCAGGCGACGCATACCGAGGCCCGCGGCCGCGCGCGGCACCTCGGCGAGCGACCCCGGCCCGATGATGATCTCCGGTGTGTGGAACTTGGCGATGTGCACGCCTCCGCCGCGCGCCGCCCGCGTATCCCGAACAGTGCTGGGCACGCGGGTGTCGACGACGTCAATCCCCACGCCTGTCACCTACCCATCGCAGCGTTGTCTTCCGGCCCGAATCCTACGCGTGATGCCATCACTCACGCGCCCGAAGCCGCAACCGAGACCTGCTCCAATTCGGCGAGATCGTGGACGACGTTCACACGGTCGCAGTACGTGGCGTATGCGGGGAGATCGCACGAACCGAGGCCCCATGAGAACGCGGGCTCCGGCGTCAGCCAGATGGTTTCACGTGCACGTCGACTGATCTCCTCGAACGCACCGAGGTTCGGATCCTTCCCGTTGTTGCGGCCGTCGCCGAGCACGATGACCGTCGTCCTCCTGGTGATGGCGCCACCGTACTCGTCGAGGAATGTCTGCAGCGCGTTGCCGTAGTCCGAATCGGCGTCGACGTCGAGCACGCCGCCCGCCGGCAGGCCCGACACGACGAGCGACAGCGCTTCCTCGGCAGGGTGCTCGGCGAAGAGGTCGGTGATCTCGACGAGGTCGGACACGAAGGCGAACGATCGGACGTGCGCGACCATGCTCTGCAACCCGTGGACGAGTTGCAGGGTGAACCTCGTCGTCGAACGCACCGACAGCGAGACGTCGGCGAGGATCAACAGGCTCGGTCGGTCCTCGACCTTGGCGACGGTGATCGGCCGGAACGGGACGCCGTCGAATCGAAGGTTCGCGCGCATCGTGCGCGCGGCGTCGACCGTGCCCCTCGCGGCCACCTTCCGTCGCGATCGTGGCGCGCCGTGCAGGCTGCGGATGAGTCGTCGCACGGACTCCTCGAGGCTTGCGCGCTCCTGCTCTCCGATCGCGTCGCGCACACTCGCCTTGATCTCGCGGTCCTCGAGCTCGTGGTCGGTGGCCATCAGTTGCTCGAGGTGATCGCGAAGTCTCTCCGGTAGGCCGTCGAGCAGACCCGCGAGCGCGCTGCGCAGGGCCGCGAGTTCCTCGGGGTCTGGTTGCGCTCCGTCGAGTCCCTCGGTGTCGTCGAGCCAGTCGAGCAGAGCCATCTCCTGAGCGACCGACAGCTCGGCGTCGAGTTGTGTTGCGTTGCCGCTCACCAGCTCTCCCGGCCGACCCGGATTGTGCAGCCGGGACACGGTGAGCTGGACCCGCGCGGCCTGCTCGGAGTTCGGAACCGAATCGGCCGACAGGACGATCTCATCGGTCAACGACGCCATGTCGAGCTTGTTGGCCTCCTGGTGGAGGTTGTACTGCTCGGCGAGATCTTCGGGATCGAAGTACTGCCGGATGTTCGACGGCGGTCCGTGACTGTGACCCTGCGCGGGCGTCTTGCTGACCTCGTCCGAGAGCGTGTACTCCTCGAGGTCGCCTTCGTCGGAGAGGTCGTCGTGTGTGTGCGAATGGCCTTGTCCGCCATCGTCTTCCACAACAGGTCGCAGTGCGAAGAACCTGTCGAAGACCCGCGCGAACGTGTCCTCGTCCCGACGATCCTTGATCAGACAGGCCTGCAGCGCAGAGCGGAGCAACTCGCGATCGGCGAGGATCTCCGCCGTGGCAACGGCAGCCATCGCGTCCATCGCCTCCGACACCCCTATCCGCACGCCGTGCAGGCGAAGCAGACGGATGAATCGGTGTACGGCACCTTCCATCAGCGCACTCCCCCGCTAGACCGGCCGCTTGCGCGCACCGCGAGCGTTGAACGACCTGCTGCCCTGCGACGCGCTCACGGTGCGCGTTCCGGCGTCACTCTTCGCCCCGGGCGACCCGTAGTACTCATCTCCGTGGCGGCCAGGCTCGTCCTTCGCCGCGCGCCGAGCTTTTCCGGACCTGTCGGTGGACTCGTGGTCATGATCGTGGTCATGATCGTCGTGACTATGCGAATGCCCCGGCCCGTGGGAGTGGCCGTGCGAATGTCCGTGGGAGTGAAGGTGATCGGGCACCTGAGCGTTGGGGTCGACGAGCCGTGGCAACGCGTCGAGTGCCCGGGTCAGGTCTCTGTCGTACTTCACCACGACGTTGGCCGTGGCCGACAGCAGCTCCGCACTGAGCTCGTCTGCGCCGAGCACGGCGAGGGTGCGCGCCCAGTCGATCGTCTCGGAGATACTAGGGGCTTTTCGTAGGTCGAGATCGCGCAGACCACGGACGATCTCGACGAGCTTGGAGGCGAGGACGTCAGCGAGCCCGGTGTCCTTGGACCTGATGATGTCGAGTTCGCGTGCGGCATCGGGGTAGTCGAGCGAAAGGTGCAGGCAGCGACGTTTCAGAGCTGCGGACAGATCGCGTGTGTTGTTGGAGGTCAAGATGATCATCGGTTGGTGGTTGGCGACGAATGTGCCGATTTCTGGCACCGACACCTGATACTCGGCGAGAAGCTCGAGGAGCACAGCCTCGAGCGCCTCGTCGGCGCGGTCGACCTCGTCGATCAGCAGCACGACGGGCTTCTCGGATCGCACCGCCTCCAGCAGCGGGCGGGGGGCGAGGAATCGCTCGGAGAAGAAGACGCTTTCCTCGGCGCCGATCCGGTCGACGGCCTCCGACAACGACGCGGCGTCGGCGACCACCTGACTGATCTTCTCCCGCAGCACCTGCGTGTAGAGCAGTTGCTTGCCGTAGTCCCACTCGTAGAGCGCTGTGGTCTCGTCCTGGCCCTCGTAACACTGCAGCCGCAACAGTTCTCGTCCCGTGACGTCTGCGAGAGTCTTGGCGAGCTGCGTCTTCCCCACTCCCGCAGGCCCTTCGAGCAGCACGGGTTTGCCCAGTCTGCTCTGCAGGAAAACCGTTGTCGCCAGGCGTTGGTCGGCGAGATAGCCTGCGTCGGCGAATCGAGTCACCACGTCGTCGACATCGGTGAAGTGTGAACGGTCAGCGGGGTCGGCCCCCGCAGCGGATGTGTCGTCGGTTGCGGCGAAGTGCACGGACATCGGCGTCTCCTGTGCTCGGAAGGGAGGTGGTGCGGTGACGGGCTTGTGTAGGGGGTGGAGCCGGATGACGGATTCCGCTTTGGGGCAGCGGAATCCGTCATCCGGGGCCGTGCCCGCACGGTCGAGCCGTGCGGAGTTCTTCCCGACCTACGGCAGGAGCTCGTCGAGGTCGCCGTTGACGCAGTGCTCGACGACCGGCCGGACCGTCTCGAACGTGCACTCCTTGGGGTTGCCGGGCGTGCACGCGTCACCGAGGACGTGGTTGGTCAGTGCGTCGATCGTCGCGGCATCGGTGGTGATGTCGGGACGACCCTCGTAGAACTTCGTCGGACCCTGGCCCAGCCGGTTCTTCGGATACGAGTCCTGCTTGACATCGGCAAAACGCTCGACGATGCCCACGTCGCGGAGCAGGCGAATCGCGGCCTCGAGCGCGGCGTCGGCGGCCTGCACCTTCGTCATACCGTGGGTGTCCACGCCCATCGCCGCGGCCATGTCGGCGTAGCGCTCGTACATCGCCGGCATGTTGAACGCCCAGACGCGGGGCAGGGCGATGGCGTTGTTCAGACCGTGGTGGGTGTCGAAGAAGGCCGACACCGCGTGACTGATCGAGTGGATGATGCCGAGGCCGCCGGAATTGAACGCCTGTGCAGCGATGTACTGCGCGTACATCATTCCCTCGCGACCCTTGAGGTCAACACCGTTCCACGTGGCCTCGCGCAGGTTCTCGGCCGTCATCTTCACCGCGTAGAGGGCGTTGCCCATCGACGGCGGGAAGTTGAGCCGCGAGACGTACGGCTCGGAAGCGTGTGCGAGCACGTCGAAACCACACTGTGCGGTGAAGGCGACCGGGCAATCGTAGTAGAGGACCGGATCGTCGATGGCTAGTGTCGTGACAGCCGCGTCATCGAACGCAACGTACTTATGCGGCTTGTCGGGATCTGTCGTGGTGTCGGTGATGACGTATGCCCACGAAGTCTCCGAACCCGTTCCGGCAGTCGTGGATACGGCGATGTGCGGCGGATTCTTGGGATTCTCGCTCTTGTTGAAACCCTCGAACTCGTTGACATTTCGTCCATCATGGGCGACGGAGATACGGGCACCCTTACAGGCATCGTGCGCGGAGCCGCCACCGATCGAGATGAACGAATCGCACTGCTCGGAGTTGTAGAGCGACACCGCGTCCATGACGTTGTAGTCCTTGGGGTTGGACTCGACCTTGTCGTAGAGCACGACCTCGAGTCCGTGGTACTTGCACGACTCGACGATCTTGTGGACCGTGTCGCTGCCACGCAGGCCGGTCGTCATGATGAGCGTCTTCTTGAAGCCGAGCTTGAGCGCCTCCGGCCCGATCATCTCGTGCGCGCCGGGGCCCATCATGGCGCGCGGAAACGGATGAAATTCCTTGATGGGGAACGGCTTGAGTAGTTCGTCTACCTGCATTTCTGACCTGACCTTCTCGATGCTGCCGACACACGTGGCGTCGGGAGTGGGTGAGCGATCGAGACGTTACGCGCGTCACACCCGGCCTCAGAAGTGCTTTGCGACCGAACCGTCCGATACTGCCGCCAGTACTGACCCCCGGCCGGGTCGGCACCTGACCTTCCGGACAGGTACCCACCTCAGCGTTGACCGGCCCTCGCGCGCCGCAACGTCTCCGCGTCGAAACCCCACGGCAGTTCGAGCCGATGCGCGGCCAACAGTGTGGTGTCGGCAAGGATCGCGTCGACGGAATCGTCGGCGACGACGCGCCCGTCGTCGACGATCACCGCTCGGTCGCACAACTGTGCCGCATACGGCAGGTCGTGGGTGACGACGAGCATCGTCGTGTCGAGCGTGAGCAGGGTGTCCGCGAGTTCACGCCGTGCCACCGGGTCGAGGTTCGCCGAGGGCTCGTCGAGCACCAAGATGTCTGGGCGACAAGCCAATACGGTCGCGAGGGCGCCTCGTCGACGCTGTCCGCCCGACAGGTGGTGGGGACTGGCGTCCGCGTGCCGCGTCATCGACACCGCCTCGAGCGCCTCGGCGACCCGCCGCGCGAGTTCGGGTCCTTCGACGCCGAAGTTCGCGGGACCGAAGGCGACGTCCTCGGCGAGCGTCGGCATGAACAGTTGATCGTCGGGGTCCTGGAACACCAGACCGACGCGCCGTCGCACCTCGCGCAGCGTCGACTTCCCCACCGGTGAGCCATAGATCGACACCGAACCCGACGTCGGCAGGAGCACGCCGTTGAGCGCAAGCATCAGGGTGGTCTTTCCCGCTCCGTTGGGGCCGAGAACTGCCACCCGCTCGCCCTCGGCGACCGACAGGTCGATGCCGTCGAGCGCGAGATGTCCATCGGGATAAGCGAATCGGAGGGCGCGGATGTCGATCGCGTTCATGCCAGACTCCACGCTGTGGCCGCCACCACGACGGCTGCTACCGCGGGAAGCAACACCAGCGTCCACTGCGCAGACGTCGCGCGCGGCGACGTCGCCACGCCGGGCATGTCGGGGATCGCTCCGGTGAACCCCCTCGACATCATCGCGAGGTGTACTCGCTCGCCACGTTCGTAGGAGCGCAGAAATACCGATCCGATGCTCACGGCAACAGCCTTGGCCTGATGCAGTGCGCGCGGAGAATCACCTCGGGCGGTGCGCGCGATCTGCATGCGCTTGACCTCCGCGGACAGCAGATCCACGTACCGCAGCATCATGACGAAGATCGGCGTGATCGTGCGCGGAACCCCGAGCCTGCTCAGCGCGACGGGCAGCTCGCGAGCAGGGGTCGTCGCAGCGAAGGTCAACGACGCCGCGACACCGAGCGTGCCCTTGACGACGATTCCCCAAGCCGCGTAAAGCCCTGCCACGGAAAGGGATACGCCGACGACATCGACGCGACGCCCACCTTCGGCGAACGGCAGAAGCACGGCGAGGACGACAAACGGAACCTCGATCAGCATCCGTGGAAGGATCCACCGGATCGGAACGCGGGCGAGCTGCCACACGACGAGCACGATGGCCGCGAAGCCCAGATAGGGCCAGAACATTTCGCGCGGCGTCGCGACCACGGCGAACACGAACACCACGAGGCAGACCAGTTTGACTTCGGTCGGCGCGCGGTGCACACGCGAGGTGACGTCGCGGTAGAGCGGATGTGCGTGCCCGGCGCCCATCGTCAGTCGTTTGCCTGCGCTGGCGCGACGCTCGTTCGACGGGCGCGGGCGATCAGCCAGAACGCGCCGACCGCCACCGCGAGAGTGACGAGCACCCCGATGATCCCGGCGATGCCGTTGGTGTACTGAGCACCCTTCACCGCATATTCGGCGAGCGGCGACGTCGACATCGCGTGATCGGTGGCGTGCTGTGCGATGCAGGTCCCCTTCAGCTCCTCGACGCCGTTGACCGTGACGGTCTGACAACCCTGCAGAGTGGCCGAATCGAGACCGTCTGGCGAGCTGCTCGCAAAGTAGGACAGCAGTCCCGCGATCAGCAGCGCAACCACGGCGAACAGGATGAGGAAGTGTCGACGCCGCACTCGTGGCGGGCGCGACTCTGACGCGGCGATACTCATGCCGCCACCTCGATTCGCTCGGAGGCATCGCGTTCGCGCCGCAGCAGGTAGACGAGGTCGGGACGCGCTTTGGCGACGGCGACGACAGTCACCGCGGTGATCAGCCCCTCACCGATTCCGATCAGGATATGGGTGCCCCACATGTAGCCCGCGACAGTCGTCAGGGACGTCATCGCGGCACCGCCGATCGCGTACTCGATGACGAATCCTGTTGCAGCGGAGACGGTTCCACACAACGCCGCAATGAACGCGATCGCGCCGAGCCGCGACACCCCGTGGCGTCGGAAACGCAGGAGTCGCGACAACCCGACTGCGACGCCGTACCCGACGAACGTCGAGATCAGGGCCATGTTGGTGATGTTGGCTCCGAGCGCGGTGACGCCGCCGTCGGCGAACAGCAGACACTGCACCACGAGGACGATCGCGATGCACAGTGCACCGGTGTACGGCCCGACCAGAATGGCAGCGAGCGTGCCACCCAGCAGGTGCCCGCTGACGCCGGGCAGGATAGGGAAATTGATCATCTGGACGGCGAAGATGAACGCGGCGACGAGTCCGGCCATCGGTACGGCCTTCTCGTCCAGATCGGTCCGTGCGCGCCACGCACAGAATGCGAGTCCCGCGGCGGCGACGACACCAAACAGAATCGACGTCTGCGCATTGATGATTCCGTCGCTCATGTGCATGGCGACGACGGTGGTGGACATTGAGCGGTGTCCCTTCAACGGGTGAACACGAGTGTGCCGTCAGACCCGTTGGCGTGCAGTCCGAACGAACACGATGCGTCAGACGTTAGGTCCGGCACCGACATCTGTCCACTTATTCAGATGTTGAAGCGGGCAGACTATCCGAACGGTCAGGTGTGACACTGGCCACACGACGCTCCTCGACGACCGACCTGCCTGTTGCCTAGGAGGGCGGGTTGTGGCCAGCACCGATCCAGTGCAGAAGATCGTGGACCGTCTCGTCGTCGAGCCGATAGCTCACCGATCGTCCGACGCGTGTCGACGTGACCCAGCCCTGATGGCGCAGCACGCGCAGCGCCTGCGAGACCGCCGTCTCGGTGCGCCCGACCTCGGTGGCGATGTCGCCGACGATGATGCCCGGATGCCGGTGCAGCAGCAGCAGGATCTCCAGTCGGTGCGGGTCCGACAACAGGTCGAACCTGGTGGACCACTCCGCGATGTCGACGCCGCGAGCGTGCTCAGTGTCGGCCATGTACTTACCCGGTGACGCGTTCGATCTCGCCGCCGAGGCTCCGCAGATTCTCGACGAAGTGCGGATACCCCCGGTCGATGTGCTCGACGTCGTGCACCTCGGTCACCCCGTCTGCGACCAGGCCGGCGAGGACGAGACCTGCACCCGCGCGAATATCCGAACACCACACGGGCGCGCTGGAGAGCCTCTCGATGCCACGAATGACCGCGTGATGGCCGTCCGTACGTGCATCCGCACCGAGGCGAACCATCTCCTCGACGAAGCGGAATCGCGCCTCGAAGACGTTCTCGGTGATCACCGACATCCCCTCGGCGATCGACGCCCAGCCGATCGCCATCGGCTGCAGGTCCGTCGGGAAGCCGGGGAACGGCAGCGTCGAGACGTTGACGGCGGTTGGCCTCCGGTCATGGCTGACACGGAACCCATTCGGATGCGTCTCGACGCGGGCCCCGGTGTCGACGAGCTTGTTCAACACCAGCTGCAGGTGGTGGGGATTGACGCCGTTGACCGTGACGTCGCCGCGGGTCATCACCGCGGCGATACCCCACGTCGCGCCGACGATCCTGTCGCCGACCACCCGGTGGGTGGTGGGATGCAGCCGCTCGACGCCGGTGACCGTCAACGTCGACGTCCCCGCGCCCTCGATCCGCGCACCCATCTGTTGCAGCATCACGCACAGATCGACGATCTCGGGCTCACGGGCAGCATTGTCGATGACCGTCTCACCCTCGGCGAGCACCGCGGCCATCAGGATGTTCTCCGTGGCGCCGACCGAAGGGAATTCGAGTGCGATCGGGGCGCCGACGAGCGCGTCGGCCTCGGCGACCACACAGCCGTGTTCAATCGAGCTGTGCGCGCCCAGCGCGCGCAACCCCGCCTGATGCATGTCGAGTGGTCGGGAACCGATCGCATCGCCACCGGGGAGAGCGACGACGGCGCGTCGACACCGAGCCATCAACGGTCCCAGCACGCACACCGACGCACGGAACTGCTTCACCGCGTCGAAGTCTGCGTGGTACTTGGGTTCTGCGGGCGCTTCGATCGTGACCGTCTCACCGTCGATCTCAACGACAGCACCAAGACCGCGCAGAACGTCGGCCATGAGCGGGACGTCGGCGATCTCGGGCGAATTGGTCAACGTGGTCGTGCCCTCGGCGAGCAACGACGCAGCCATCAGCTTGAGGACACTGTTCTTGGCCCCACCGACCGACACCTCGCCATGCAGGCGTGCTCCCCCGGACACCAGAAACCGATCACTCACGTGAGATACCTTATCCGCCTCACGCCAGTGCTCGACGCACAGCACTGGACCTGCGGTTACATTTGGATTCATGGCCGTGCACTTGACTCGTATCTACACCCGCACCGGCGACGACGGCACCACCGGGCTCAGCGACTTCTCGCGCGTACCCAAGACCGATGCGCGCGTTGTCGCCTACGCCGACTGCGACGAGGCCAACACCGTTATCGGCGCGGCCCTCGCACTGGGTGGGCAGATCCCAGAAGCGATCGCCGGCGTGCTCACGACGGTCCAGAACGACCTCTTCGACGCCGGGGCCGACCTCTCGACACCGGTCGTCGAGGACCCCAAATATCCGCCGCTACGCATCGAACAGAGCTATATCGATGCCCTCGAATCGTGGTGTGACGACTTCGGCGCCGACCTACCCGCCCTGAATTCGTTCGTCCTGCCCGGTGGCACCCCGTTCGCCGCGCTTCTACACCAGGCGCGCGCAGTCACTCGTCGAGCCGAACGTTCGGCGTGGGCTGCGGTCGACGCCGACCCCGAGCACACGTCCGTCCTGCCCGCCCGGTACCTGAATCGGTTGTCGGATCTGCTGTTCATCCTGTCCCGAGTCGCCAACCGCGGATCGGGCGGAGAGGGCGACGTGACCTGGATTCCCGGCGGGGATCGTCACCGCCCCTGAGTGCCGCGCTCGGGCATTACGGCTCAGAGTTACGGGTCAGGCGCTTCGACGCCGCTGTGACCGCTGCGGAGCCCCCGCCTCCAGCCACGCCTGGAAGGCCGTGACCCCGTCGGGGGTCAGCGCGAGTTCGTACTCGCTGGGCTCGTCGTCGTCGTGGTACTCACGCACGTGCAGAATGGTCATCCCGTCGAGAATGACGCCCTCGCTGCCTGCGGCACACCGCCGACCAACGATCTCGATGCTGTGGCGAGGGAAGCGGCGTGACGGACCGGGCCGCAGCGAGCTGAGCCGGAAGTACCGCAGCGATTCGTCCCCATAGTGGACGCTGCCGTGCCGCCAGCCCTCGTCGAGCTCGGCAGGCAGATCGCGCAACAGCGCGGGGGTTCCCGCGCTGCGCAATTGTTGTAGTCGGTATGCAAGCAGGCCGCAGACAACCAGCGCCACCAAAAGCAGAATCAGCAGGACGACCACAACGGTCACGCGGCAAACCTCCCTCGCGCGGGTTGCATCACCGAGATGTCGGCGGGCTGTCGACGGGCTGTTTCGGTGATGACTCCCCCAGCATGCCAGTAGACCGTATGACGCAGCCAGCCACCCGCGAAGCGCGGGTGGCCGGCAGACGACTACCGAGTCATCGTGATGACTCGTATTCAATTGTGACGCAACGGTTTTCGTCCAGATCAGGACGTCACCGCACGCATCGGCTCGTTCTCGATCAGGCGATCTGCTCCGCGGCGCGCAACCGTGCATGCGCACGGTGGTACTCCGTGGTACCGGGCTCTGCGGACTCGAGCGCGGACTTCTCGGCGTTGACGTCGACGCCGTCGGCCCATTCTGCGGCCTCGGCGAGAATCGTCACCGACTCGCCCGTCACCGAGATGAATCCGCCTTCGACGGCGGCCGCCTTGCGGGTGCCGCTCTCCTCGACGATCACCACGAACCCGCCGGGGACGAGTTGTCCGAGTAGCGGTTCGTGATTGGCCAGCACACCCATCTCGCCGACCGTGGTCTGCGCGATGACGAATGTGGCCTCACCCGAGTACAGCTCGGCGTCGGCGGATACGACCTCGACGTGGAAGGACTTCTCAGCCATGGCGTACCGCTACTTTCCGGCGAGCTTGGCGGCGGCTGCCTCCACGTCGTCGAGGCCACCGCAGCTGTTGAACGCCTGCTCCGGGTAAGCGTCGAACTCGCCCTTGCAGATGCGGTCGAACGCCTCGATGGTGTCGGCGAGCGGCACGACCGATCCGGGCTGGCCGGTGAACTTCTCGGCGACGAGGAAGTTCTGGCCGAGGAACTTCTGGATGCGACGTGCGCGCTGCACCGTCACCTTGTCCTCTTCGGACAGCTCGTCCATACCGAGGATGGCGATGATGTCCTGGAGCTCCTTGTACTTCTGCAGGATGCTCTTGACCTCGTTGGCGACTCGGAAGTGCTCGTCTCCGACGATCGAGGCCTCGAGAATGCGCGACGTCGAGGTCAACGGATCCACCGCGGGGTAGATACCGAGCTGCGAGATCGGACGTGAGAGCTCGGTCGTCGCATCGAGGTGCGCGAACGTCGTGGCAGGCGCGGGGTCGGTGTAGTCGTCCGCTGGCACGTAGATCGCCTGCAGCGAGGTGATCGAGCGACCCTTGGTCGAGGTGATGCGCTCCTGCAGCTCACCCATCTCGTCGGCCAGCGTCGGCTGGTATCCCACGGCAGACGGCATACGACCGAGCAGCGTCGAGACCTCGGAGCCCGCCTGGGTGAATCGGAAGATGTTGTCGATGAACAGAAGCACGTCCTGGTGCTTCACGTCGCGGAAGTACTCGGCCATGGTGAGGGCCGAGAGAGCGACGCGCATACGCGTGCCCGGCGGCTCATCCATCTGACCGAAGACGAGGGCCGTGTCCTGGAGGACACCCATCTCTTCCATTTCCATGATGAGGTCGGTTCCCTCACGGGTCCGCTCACCCACGCCCGCGAACACCGAGGTACCGGAGAACTCACGGGCGATACGGGTGATCATCTCCTGGATGAGCACGGTCTTGCCCACGCCGGCG
>NZ_DLSO01000160.1:0-10408 GCF_002500165.1 Gordonia sp. UBA7860
GCTCGCCGCCCTTGACGCTTCCGCCGTAGGTGCCGAACATCTTCCCGCAGCGGAACGTCGGCCGGCCGTGTGCGACGACCTCGGTGGCGTCGGGTAGCGCGAGTGCGATCGTGCGCACTCGGCCGAGCAGCGGATCGGCATCGTCGAACGCGATGGGGTGCGGCATAGGTCGACGATAGGGGACGGTAGCCGAGCGGGAGGGCGTGTCGGTGCCCTTCGATAGTCTTTGAGGGTGGCACAAGACGTCGGAACCACGGATCCCACGACGAGGGATCCCAGCGCGGATCTGCGTGAGCAGTGGTCGAAGCTCGCTGAAGAGATACGCGACCACCAGTTCCGCTATTACGTCAAGGACGCGCCGATCATCTCCGACGGCGAGTTCGACCATCTCCTGCGTCGACTGCAGGAACTCGAGGACACGCATCCCGAGCTCGCAACGCCCGATTCGCCGACCAAGCTGGTCGGTGGGGGATTCTCCACGGCGTTCACCCCGGTCGACCATCTCGAACGGATGCTGTCACTCGACAACGTCTTCGACGGCGACGAGATGCGCACGTGGGTCTCGCGGGTCGAGGAGGAGGTCGGTGTCGGCACCGAGTACCTGTGCGAACTCAAGATCGACGGCGTCGCGCTCGCGCTGGTCTACATCGACGGCGTACTCGACCACGCCGTCACCCGCGGCGACGGACGCACCGGCGAGGACGTCACGCTCAACGCCCGCACCATCGAAGACGTCCCGGCGCGGCTGTCCGCAACCGACGAGTACCCGATCCCGCATGTTCTCGAGGTCCGCGGTGAGGTGTTCTTCCGCGTCGAGGATTTCGAGGCGCTCAACGCATCGCTCGTCGACGACGGCAAAGCCCCCTTCGCCAACCCCCGCAACTCCGCGGCGGGTTCACTGCGGCAGAAGAACCCGCAGATCACAGCCAGACGTCGGCTCCGGATGATCTGCCATGGGCTCGGCCACACCGAGGGCTGGAAACCGAAGTCTCTGCACGACGCCTACCTTGCCATCGGGGCGTGGGGGCTACCGGTGTCGACGCACACGAGCAAGGTGTCGGGAGCCGACGCCATCCTCGACCGTATCGCCTACTGGGGCGAGCACCGCCACGACGTCGAGCACGAGATCGACGGCATCGTCGTCAAGGTCGACGACTTCGCGAAGCAGCGTCGGCTCGGCTCCACCTCGCGCGCTCCTCGCTGGGCGATCGCGTACAAGTACCCGCCCGAGGAGGCCACCACCAAGCTGCTCGACATCAAGGTCGGTGTCGGCCGAACGGGGCGCGTCACGCCGTTCGCCTTCATGGAACCGGTGCTCGTCGCAGGTTCGACGGTCTCGCGCGCCACGCTGCACAACGAGTCGGAGGTCCGCCGGAAGGGTGTGCTGATCGGCGACACGGTCACCATCCGCAAGGCGGGCGACGTGATTCCCGAGGTGCTCGGTCCGGTGGTGGAGTTGCGCGACGGTAGTGAGCGCGCATTCGTGATGCCGGAGCGCTGTCCGGAATGCGGTTCCACGCTGCGGCCCGAGAAAGACAGCGACGCCGACATCCGTTGTCCCAACGCGAAATCCTGTCCCGCGCAGCTGCGCGAGCGGCTGTTCCACCTCGCGGGCCGCGGCGCCTTCGACATCGAGGCGCTCGGGTACGAGGCAGCGACCGCACTGCTGAGCTCGGGGGTCATCGTCAACGAGGGCGACCTGTTCTCACTGACCGCCGACGATCTCGCCAAGGTCGACCTGTTCACCACCAAGGACGGCAAGCTCTCGGCGAACGGTAAGCGTCTGCTCGTCAATCTGCAAGGCGCCAAGGATGTTCCGCTCTGGCGGGTGCTCGTCGCGCTGTCGATCCGTCACGTCGGCCCCACCGCGGCGCGTTCTCTCGCAACCGAATTCGGCTCGCTACAGGCGATCGAAGACGCGACGCCCGAACAACTCGCCGACGTCGAGGGACTCGGCGGAACCCTCGCGCAGAGCATTCACGACTGGTTTGCCGTCGACTGGCACCGCGAGATCGTCGAGAAGTGGCGTGCTGCAGGGGTTTCCATGGAGGACGAGCGCGACGAGTCCATCGTGCGCACACTCGAGGGCAAGACCATCGTCGTCACCGGCTCGCTACAGGACTTCTCCCGCGACGGCGCCAAGGAGGCCATCTTGGCGCGCGGCGGCAAGGCGTCGGGGTCGGTATCGAAGAAGACCGACTACGTGGTCGTCGGCGACGCGCCCGGCAGCAAAGCGGCCAAGGCCGAACAACTCGGCGTGCCCGTGCTCGACGAAGACGATTTCAAGCGTCTGCTGGAAACGGGGGAGGGGCCTGCGCGTGCTATTCCGGAGTCTGACCCGGAGCCGAGTTGAGCAGTGATGACCTGAACGCTGAAACCGTGTGCGGCAGCCACAGCGCCTGCACCGGGGTCAGCGGCGGATAGTCGAAATCCTTGACGATGACCCGACTTTCGTGACTGGCGCCGGCGGGATCGGTCACGAACGCGACAGCGCTGTTGTCGACGAGTACTGCTGTCGCGGGTGGAGCACCCTGGACACGGCAGACGCGCAACGTCGGCTCCACGCCGCTGCGGCGCAGATGCGCGACCAAGAAGTCGGTGTAGAAGGAATGCCGCTCCGGAGCCCACACGACGATGGGCACGTCCACGAGATCTCGCACCGAGATGGTGTCTGCGTCGGCCAGGCGATGGTCGGCCGCCATCGCCAGCCGCAGCGGATGGTAGGTGACGATCGACGAGGTCAGTTGCGGCGGTGTCTCGACACCGCGACGCATCACGAGATCGATCTCGCCCGACAACAATTGGTCGGTGAACCGGTCGGGAAAAGTCTTGATCAGCGTCACCGATACGTCGGGATGCAGCTTGAGCGCGGGTTCGATGAGCGCGAAGGCCTCGTCGCCCGACAGGGCGGGTGAGTGTCCGATGGTGAAAGGGTCGGGAACCCCGGCTGCTCGACGTCGGACCGATCGCGCGAGTCCGCGCGCGCCCGCGAGTAGTGGAAGCGCCCCCTCGAGGAGATCCTCGCCTGCCGCGGTCAGCACGAGTCGTCGACCCGACCGGTCGAACAACGCGACGCCGACCTCGCGCTCGAGTTGGCGCAATGCCGTCGACAGCGCCTGCTGAGTGAGAAACGTCTGCTCTGCCGCTGCCGCCAGAGTCCCCGCCTGCGCGACGGCGACAAACTGTTCGAGCCGTCGGGTGTCCAGTGCGGCAGCGTCTCCCAACTCGGACATAGCGCAAATCTTACTTGAGTAAAGTCCAGCAAGATCCGATTGAATTGGAGTATCGGGATTCCTACCGTCGGAGGCATGACGCAAAATCAGAGCTCATCCGTTCTCACTCGCCCTCTCGACGGCAAGAGTGCCGTCGTGGCGGCAGGTGCGAAGAATCTCGGTGGACTCGTGTCGCGCGATCTCGCGGGACACGGCGCCAACGTCGCCGTCCACTACAACAGCGATGCCAGCAGGCCGGAGGCGGAGAAGACCGCGGCCGCGGTCGAAGAGCTGGGCGGCAAGGCGATCATCGTTCAGGGAGACCTCACCGCTCCTGCCGCGGTCGCCGCGCTCTTCGACGAGGCTGTCGGCGCATTCGGTGGCGTCGACATCGCGGTCAACACCGTTGGCAAGGTGCTGCGCAAGCCCATCGTCGAAACGACTGAGGCCGAATACGATTCGATGTTCGACATCAATGCTAAGGCTGCGTACTTCTTTCTTCAGGAAGCAGGAAAGCGACTCAACGACGACGGTGCGATCATCACCATCGTCACCTCTCTGCTCGCGGCCTACACCGACGGCTACTCGACGTACGCCGGCGGTAAGGCGCCTGTCGAGCACTTCGCCCGCGCGGCTTCCAAGGAGTTCGCCGATCGCGGCATCTCGGTCAACAACATCGGACCCGGACCGATGGACACGCCGTTCTTCTATCCGCAAGAGACGCCGGAGCGTGTGGAATTCCACAAGTCACAGGCGATGGGAAACCGGCTCACCCGAATCGAAGACATCGCGCCGATCGTGACCTTCCTTGCGACAGAAGGGCACTGGATCACCGGACAAACAATCTTCGCGAACGGGGGGTACACCACGCGCTGACCCGGTCAGACTGGATCTGGCCGTACTTGCTCACCTGGCACCGATGGATTGCTTGCGGATCCGAGTGCCTGCCCGACGCGATTCATCAAGGAGATCACATGACCACCTCGCTACCCGCTCCCGTCGCCGCGTCGATCGACGCGACGAACGCGGGCGATCTGCAGGCGTTTCTCGACGCCTTTACGCCGGACGGCTCCGTCGACGATTGGGGTCGGGTCTTCACCGGACCCGACGCGATCACCGGTTGGAGCGACAACGAATTCATCGGTAAGAACGTCACTCTCGACGTCACGAAGGTCACCACGACCGATGCCGACACCGTCGTCATCGCGACTGTCGGCGGGGACGGATTCAATGGCCCGTCGACATTCACCTACACCGTGAGCGGAGACAAGCTGTCGCGCATGACAATTCGCGAGTGACTCGTCGTCTCGTCAATTCCCGCTCAGGTGTGTGACAGCTGGCTACGTCTCGGTGCGGAGCACTGTGCTGACGATGCCCGAGAGGTAGCCGAGACGCGCGATCTCCGACGGCCGGAAGTCGGGCCCGCCGATCCTGCCGAGCAGCAGGGCCTTCCTGCCATCACCTAGAGGGGCCGCGGCCATGCGGGTGTCCATCTCCTGCCAGGCCCCGGGCACCCAGTCGGCGTCGGGATCGAGCTGCGCGGCCTCGCTGAGCGGAAGCCAGTCAGCGCTGGTCAGCGGAGTCTCGGGCGCACCGGAGCTGCCGTAGAGCGAGAGCACGCCACCTGCGGCTCTGGTGACGACCATCGCCCACGACACACGCAGTACGCGGGGTGCGTTGTCGACGAGGACCTGCAGGCGGTCATGGTCTGCAGTGGCCACCTGGTCGACCAGTTCGAGTTCACGGTGAGTGTCGAGTAGCCCGCTGTAGGGACGAATGGAGTCGACGCGCACGCCGGTGACCCGTTCGGCCGCCGTGATCAACGCATCGGGGAGCGAGCCGGGTGTGACATCGACGACGAGGTCGTCGACGGCGTAACCGTCGCCCCGTTCGACGACCTCGAGAGACAGGATGTCGGCGCCGACGGACCCGAGCTGCACGGCGAGCAGTCCGAGGCTGCCAGGGCGGTCCTCGAGGTACACGCGCAGCAGATATGACACGTGCGACATTGTCGCACCGTGGCCGCGGGCGTGCTCGGATGGCATAGGCCGCGCGCTGTTGCCACGATGGAGGACATGGTTTCGGTTCCCGATCACGACGACGCGCCCGCCACACAGCACGTCACGACGTCCGTCGCGCGACGCATCGAGTCAGGGCGTGAACACGACTTCGTCACCTGGACAGACGCCGGGATCGCGCTGGCCCGCACGTTCCCCGGCTTCCTCGGCGGCGGATGGTTGCGGTCGAGCAGCAAGCCCGACGAGTACTACGTCGTCTACCGCTTCGCCGACGACGATGCGCTCGAGGATTGGAACTCCTCGCCGGTGCGCAGAGCGTGGTTGTCGCGCGGTGAGGGTGTGGCCGTCGAGTATGCGACGCATCGCCTCTCGGGTATCGAGGGGTGGTTCGAACCACAGTCGACGCTGACCAACGCGGTCCGGGTGATGGGCGCACCGCCGCCGCGGTGGAAGCAGGCGGTCACCATCTGGCTGGGCTTCTTCCCGATGTCTCTGCTGATCAACTTCCTGGTGATTCCCCATCTCGGTGGGATGCCCCTGGTGCTCAAGACGTTGATCGCGACACTGATCAACACTCCGCTCATGGTGTACCTGGTGCTGCCGTGGATCACCCGTCGACTCAAGGCGTGGCTCCATTGAGGAGCGTCGAATGTGGTCGCCGACTGACACTCCCGGCCCGGAGAAAACACGTGCTTCTGACAGGTGCGAGCGAAGCTTCGCGCGCGTGTGTCAGAAACACGTGTATTCGCGGTCGGGGTCGCGCCTCGTCGGCAAGCTCATCGTCGAGGACCGCGTCGAATCGGCCGAGAGCGTCGTCGCCTAGGCTTGATGGGGTTGTCGGTGCGCTTTCGCCGATGCCGGTGGGTTTGTTGGTGAGGAAGGACGTGATCTCTTCAAATGTCTGACGGATCTGGGTCGAAGGACGCAGGCTCGACGATCTCGCGTGAGCAGGTCGCGCACCTGGCGCGGCTGTCGCGGCTCGCGCTGAGCGACGTCGAGCTCGATCTCTATGCCCAACAGCTCGATTCGATCTTGACGCATGTCGCGCAGGTCTCCGAGGTCGCTGCCGACGACGTTCCCCCGACCGCCCACCCGGCGGCGCTGGCCAACGTGTTGCGTGAGGACGTCGTCAAGCCCGGCCTGACCACCGAACAGGCGCTCTCCGGTGCGCCCGCCGTCGAGCAGGACCGGTTCGCCGTTCCGCAGATCCTGGGGGAGGAACAGTGAGTTCTCAGACACCGGCCACCCGCGCCGCCACAGACATCACCGGACTCTCGGCCGCAGAACTCGGCGAGAAGATCGCGTCCCGAGAGCTCTCGTCGGTCGAGGTCACCCAGGCGCACCTCGACCGCATCGCCGAGATCGACGACCAGCTCGGTGCGTTTCTGCATGTGAGTGGCTCCGAGGCGCTCGTCGCCGCCAAGGCCGCCGACGACGCTGTCGCGGCCGGTGAGGCGTCGTCGCCGCTCACCGGCGTGCCGCTCGCGCTCAAGGACGTGTTCACCACGACCGACGCGCCCACCACGTGCGGCTCGAAGATCCTCGAGGGCTGGGTTCCTCCGTATGACGCGACCGTGACCGCGCGGCTGCGTGCGGCGGGCATCCCGATCCTCGGCAAGACCAACATGGACGAGTTCGCGATGGGCAGTTCCACCGAGAACTCCGCCTATCAGGTGACGCGCAATCCCTGGGACACCTCGCGCATTCCGGGCGGTTCCGGCGGTGGCAGCGCCGCGGCGCTCGCGTCGTACCAGGCGCCGCTGGCGATCGGCACCGACACCGGTGGCTCGATCCGTCAGCCCGCCGCCGTCACCGCGACGGTCGGCGTCAAACCGACCTACGGCACGGTGTCCCGCTACGGACTCGTCGCCTGCGCGTCGTCGTTGGATCAGGGTGGCCCGTGTGGCCGCACCGTCCTCGACACCGCGCTGCTGCACGAGGTCATCGCGGGACACGACCCGCGCGATTCCACCTCGATCGACGTTGCCGTACCCGACGTCGTCGGCGCCGCACGTGCCGGAGCGTCCGGTGATCTGACGGGTGTACGGGTCGGCGTCGTGACCGAGCTGCAGGGCGAGGGCTACCAGCCCGGCGTGCTCGCCTCGTTCGAGCAGGCGGTCGCCACGCTCACCGAGCGTGGCGCCGAGGTCGTCGAGGTCTCCTGCCCGCACTTCACCTACGCTCTCGGCGCCTACTACCTCATCCTCCCCAGTGAGGTGTCGTCGAACCTCGCTCGCTTCGACGGCATGCGGTACGGGCTGCGCGTCGGCGACGACGGTAAGCACAGCGCCGAAGAGGTCATGGCACTGACACGCGAGGCCGGATTCGGTCCGGAAGTCAAGCGCCGCATCATGATCGGTACCTATGCCTTGTCGTCGGGCTACTACGACGCGTACTACGGCCAGGCACAGAAGGTCCGCACACTGATCGCGCGCGACTTCTCGACGGCGTTCGAGAGCGTCGACGTCCTCGTTTCGCCGACGACGCCGACCACCGCGTTCCCCATCGGCGACAAGGTCGACGATCCGCTGAGCATGTACCTCTTCGACCTGTGCACACTCCCGGTGAATCTTGCGGGTGTCGGGGCGATGTCGGTGCCGTCGGGTCTGTCGGCAGACGACGGGCTGCCCGTCGGACTGCAGATCATGGCTCCCGCACTCGCCGACGACCGGCTCTACCGGGTGGGCGCTGCATACGAGGCCGCCCGCGGTCCGATCGTCTGATCGGTTCCGGGCAGGCCTCGGGCCTGATCCAGCCCCGAGTACCGGTGGCCGACGCCTGCGGGACCGTCGAGCGATCCCGCGAGGTCGGCGGAGTTCTGCACGAACGTCACCACGGGCAGCCACGGGACGCGGCGGGTGGGTTTGCCGACAGTGACCGTCTCGGAGGGGCGTGACGGAGTGCGCCAGATCTCCGCCGCCGACCAGGTGGTCACCGGATCGGTCGCGTTCGCCATCACGATGCGCGGCGATCCGTGCGTGTGCGTCGCGACGGTGTCCGCGGGAACCCCGGAGAGAACGGTGGCACTGACAGTGCCGGGTCGATGGTCGTCGGCCCAGACCCGCGCCGTCTCCGCTCCGATCGCGCCGAGGCTCTGGCCGTACAGGATGATGCGCGGACGTTGCTGTGCGGGAACGGAATCGAGTGCGGAGGTCACTGCCGCAACGACAGCGACAGACGCGCGTCCGGCGGCGTCCCGGTCGGTGACGAACGCCCGCCACGACTGCGTCGACGCGTAGCGGGGCGTGATGGTGTGCATCCGGCCGACGCGTTCACCGATCGCGGTGACCGCACCGGCGTCGATCCAACCCGAGCCCGTCGGGACCGCGATCAGCACGGCGTCGTCGCCGCGGCCGCCCGCGTCGACCCATTGCTGCACAAGGGCATTCGCGTCGCGCGCGCTGGTCACCTGGGCGCTCAACGTCGACGCCGACGCTGTGCCCGAGGCGGGCGTGAGCAGTCCGGCGACAACTGAAACGGCGCCTGCCACGGCCAGCGCGCTCAGCCGTGGCAGCCAGACGATCGCGGCGACCACCGCTAGTGTCGGCCCGATCAGGAACGCCAACCACTCGATGCCGACCGGGGCGTAGCCCAGCTCGCTGCGAATCCCGTTCTGCCACCACATGTTTGCCGCGGCCGCGACCGTCAGGAACGCACCCGCCGCGATGGTTGGTGACCATCGAGTCGCACGCCGCGAACGATGGCACAGTCTGAGCCCGACCATCGTGGCGCTCACGGCAACGGCGGCGCATACGGCGACCACGACGCCCGCGAGCCACGGCGTCCGCGGAAGAGGAGACGGCCAGAGACCTACCCCGGCGGCGAGCACGATCGCCCAGGCGATCGCCGGATGGGGTGGTGAAGGCGCGGTGAGTGCTCGATCGGTCCCCGGGATCGTCATCGTGTCGCCCCCGACGGTGCCTGTGCGCCATCGCGCTCGGCGTCGCTGTTCCGGTCGGGATCGCCGTGGATATCGCCGTGGACGAGGTGTCCGATCGCCGAGAACGTCGCGGTGAGGAGGTTGTTGCGGTCTTGTGGCGGGCCCTCGCCTTCGTGCCAGGTGTTGAGTCCGAGTCCTACGCGTGCCAGCTCGGCCGCACCCCCGCACAGCGGGTCGTGACAGGTCTCACGCATCCGCGTCACGAGCGACGTGTCGAGGCCAAGTCGCGCCCAGGCGCCCAACGGATGGCCGACCCGCGCCGAGTAGCGCAGCAGGTCATAGCCGAAATCATGAGTGCGACAGAGTGGTTCGAACGACGCGGGCATGGGGACCGGTGACGAGCAGCCGCCATGAGGATTGCTCGCCTTGCCGTCGTCGAGCACCGGTCGGTACCCCATCGTCGGAGCGAAGTCGGGTGGGAGGGCAGCTAGTGCCCCGGCGCCGTTGCCGTCGAGAAGGCGCCTGACGACCGCGGCCGCCGCGGGGTCTTCGGTGGTTGCGGTGTGGTCGGAGGTGTCGGTGTTCGACGTCGAAGCGACCGCCGACTGCGCGGCCGCGTGGCCGGCAGGCGTCATGGGGAGGGTGGCGAACGCGGCGACGCTGACGAGCAGAAGTGCGGCTGACCAGCGTCGACGTCGGTGGGTGCGATGGGGGAGTCGGTGGCTCGAAGTCATGTCATCGACGCTAGAAATGCGGAGCACCAACCCACATCGGCCGCGAGTGGGGTTGTCGCACAGTCCATTCGCGGTGACCGCTGTCGTCGACCCACTACCGCAGAGCGACCCCGATCTCCCTCTTGGGTATGAGGACATCGTGAGCCGACTCGTCTACGGTGGACGACGAGGTGATCTGATGATGAAGCACGTGCGGACCGGGCTCCGTAAGGCCGGCTCCGCCCTCGTCGACGAGGTGCGCGCTATTCCCGCGCTGTCGGATCCCGATGTGCGACGCTATTTTTCGTCGCGCGCGAATGTGTTCTTCTTCCTGTGTGCCGCAGTGCTGTTCGCTGTGGCATGGCCGACATCGAGCCTGACGCACGACGTTCCGGCGTACGCGATGCCCGCCGTGGCCGCGGCGATCGCATGGCCGGTTGCGCTGGGGTGGTCGGCTCCCGTTGTGGGATGGGCGATCTCGTAGCTCGCGGCGATGATCATCGGGTCGGTGGTTCCCACGGTGGGCGGGTGGCCGTGGTCGATCCAGGTGACGCACATCATCGCAATCCTTGTGCTGTCGTTCAT
>NZ_DLSO01000095.1:0-5313 GCF_002500165.1 Gordonia sp. UBA7860
AAGGACTTTGCCGTGACCCTGAGCGAGACCCACCGGTCGTCGGGGGCGGCGGTCATGATGTCGAACCAGGCGTCGCAGATGAGCAGGATTCCGGTGGTGAATCCCGCGAGGACCAGCAACTGGCGACGCAGCAACGCAAGCACCGCGGTCGCTGCCATCATGGCGACGAGCAGAACGTCGAAGCCTATCCAGGTGACCGACCAGTTGTGGGCCACGTAATCGACCGGCAGGGTCAGCCCGAGAAAGACTATCCACGGGATGAGCGCAATCGCACCGGTCGCCATCACACCGATACGGACACGCCGAATCCTGCTGCGCACAACCGGACTCGGCGCTATGCCGTCGAGCGGACGTGACAGCCGAGCGATCAACTCTCGACGTTCGTCGGCGGTGAGTTCCGCGATCACGTCGTCGGACAACACACTCTGTGTCATGGCGATCGTCTCCCTCCGTGCACGATCCAGTCTTACCCTTCCGCGGGCTTCTCTCCCTTCACTCTGTAAGTGAGGACCGCGGCGGCTGCAATTGGAGGTGTTCCGCATCGACGTTGGGAAGTATTCCTCCAGGTGACCGGGCGGCCGAGATTCGCCCGATAGTGCGCAATCAGAACCCTGCACGGGTTGTGCTTTGTAAAGTCAACATTGAGTATTGCTGACGACTTCAACCAAGGGCTCGACTGATGGTGGTGAATATCGGGTATGCGCCGCTGGCGCCAATGATCGGGCGGGATGACGATGTAGCGGTGCTCACCGATTTGCTGAGCGCGCATCGCCTCGTCAGTGTCGTTGGCCCCGGTGGGGTCGGCAAGACTCTGCTGGCGACCGAGACAGTCGCGGCCGTCGCCGACCGTTACGCCAACGGCGTACGCATCGTCGAACTGGCCGCGCTGCGCGATTCATCGTTGGTGGTGGAGGAGATCTGCTCGGCCGTTGGGCTGCCACGCACGGGCGGCCGAGATCGGTTGGGCGCCTTGACAGAGTGGATCGCCGGCCATACCGATCTCCTGATCGTGTTGGACAACTGCGAACATGTGCTGTCCCGGGTGGCCGTTCTCGCCCGGGCGCTCTTGCGCTCGGCGCCGGGACTACAGATTCTCACCACCAGTCGTGAACCATTGTCGCTTCCGGGGGAGTCGGTGGTGTGGCTGACGCCGTTGCCGGTACCACCGAAGGATGCTTCGCCCGAAGAGATTCCCGCGTACTCGAGCGTCTCGCTTTTTGTCGACCGCGCACACGCCCGCGACCAGCGATTCGAGGTCGACGGCGAGCGGTGGCTGACGGTGGCCGAGATCTGCCGTCGTCTGGACGGATTGCCGCTGGCACTCGAACTCGCCGCCGGGCGGGTGGCTGCGATCGGACTCGACACGGTGGCCGAACGGTTGGCTCAGGGCCGCCCGTTGTCGGGCCGCATGCGGGGCGTCGACGAGCGGCACACCACGCTGATGTCGGTCTTCGAGTGGAGTGAATCACTACTCGACGAGTCCGAGCGCGTCCTGCTTCGCAGGCTCTCATTGTTCGCTGGTGGTTTCGACATCGACGCGGCGGCGGGTGTGCTGGCCGCGGCCGGATGGCCGGTCGACGACGTCGAGGATGCGCTGGCCAGACTAGTTGAGCGGTCGTTGCTGGTGCATGACGTTGCAGGCGAACGCTTTTCGATGCTTGAGACCATTCGGCAGTTCGCGACCAACAGGCTTGAGGAGGCCGATCGTCTCGCGCAGGCTCATGCACGCTGGTATCTGGCGTTGGCCGTGGAGGCCGGAGCGGGCCTGTCCGCGGGCCCAGAACGGGAGTGGGTGCAGCGGATGACCGCTGCCGAGGACAACATCCGCATCGCCTTGGCCTGGGCGCTGGAGAATGAGCCTCTCAATGCATTGGCCGCGGCAGCAGTGATGCCGCTGTTCTGGTGGTTGCGCAGTCAACACCGGGAAGGCATCGGCTGGCTGCGGCAAGGGCTGGAACGCGCCGAGGACGCTCCGCCGGAACTGCGTGCGGCCGCGCTCTTCGGGCTGGGCTTCCTGTGGGCTCACGACACCGACGATTGGGCCGGGTCCACCGAGTATCTCGACCAGGGGATCGCTTTGGTCGACGACGATGCGCCACCCCCGATCCTCGGCTACCTGTTGTGTCTGCGTGGCGAGGCTGATTCGGTTGCCGGCCAGTACGAGTCGGCGATCGCTGCGACGCGTCGCGGTCTGGCCATTCTCGACGATCAACCGGATCCGTGGGGACAGGCCTTCGCGGTGTGGAACGTGGGACATGTCCTGCAACTCGCGGGTGATCTGGCTGGTGCGCAGGAGTGCTATGAGCGGATGGTCGCCATCCAGACCGAGCATGGCAGTCGACTCGAACTCATGATCGGGCTCAACAGTCTCGGCGAATTGGCCGAGCATCGCGGCGACTTCGACCGGGCTCTCGAACTGTTCGGGCAGGCGCTGCAGATGCGCCAGGAATTGGGGGCGGTCCGGCTCGGTTACGTGCACGGGTCGCTGGCCAGATCCCTGTTGGCGGTAGCGCGGGTGAGCGTCGCCGCCGGTGATCGCGAGGCAGCCCGGGCAGCGCTCGCCGAGGCCGTCCCGGTAGCCGAGCAGATGCGTGACGCCGAAACTGTGGACGCGTGCCGCACCCTTGCAGATGTGCTCGATGAGACGCCGACGGCGGCACGACTGCGCCGCGACGGCCCGGGCTGGACCGTGACCTTCGGTGACGAACAAGGCCATCTCGCCGATGCCAAAGGCGTGCGGCACCTGCACGCATTGTTGTCGCGCCCGCATCAACCGGTATCCGCGCTGACCTTGGCCGGGTTGGCCGACGGGCTCCATCGCGAAGACACGGACGCCGGTCCCATGCTCGACGACGCGGCGTTGCGCGCCTACCGTCGTCGACTGGACGAGCTCGAGGCCGAGTGCGACCTCGCGGACCGGACCGGCGATGCCGACCGCATGCGCGCAGCGGATGACGAGCGGGCCGCGCTGATCGCCGAGCTGAGCCGCGCCACCGGGCTCGGTGGACGCACGCGGCGCGCCGGTTCCGAGGTCGAACGAGCGCGGCTGAATGTCACTCGCACTCTCCGTGACGCCATCACACGCATCGAAGCCCAATGTCCTGCACTCACCGCTCACCTGAACGAAGCGGTCATTACCGGCACGCAGTGCGTGTATCAGCCGCAGACGCCGGTCGCCTGGCAGTTGTGAACACCAGTGTTCGTTCGCGTCGAACATTTCGGCGCGCCGATCGAACGCCTTCAAGAGTGAAAGCCGACGCACGGTCGGCGTCTCTCGAGAATGAGCGTGCGAGCAATGAGCCCCATCGACTTGCCGGCCATCGTGGCCCTGATCATCTTCGCCGTCTATCGGCAGTCTCGTCCGCATGAATTGATCGGTTCCGGCAGATTCAAGCTGGCAATCATCTACATCGTCGCAGGTGTGGTGATCGGCGGGCTGCACCCACCGCAGGAATGGCAGGGGCGGGCGGTGAGGGCGTCGCGTCGCAGTCAGTCAAGGCGTAGTCGCGCTGCTGTTCGATCCACCTTTCCTGAAGTTTCAGTCAGTACAAGATAATTCGAGGAGAAAGACAATGCGTGCTACAACGATCGGTTCAACCATCGTGGCCGCCCTGGCGGCCCTTATGATCTCCGTCGGGGCGGGTGTCGCCGAGGTACCCGCGCACGCGCGTCCAGCGCCGCCGCCGCCGGGCTCGATGGTGACTATGACCATCGTCAACAAGACCGGCTGGGACCTGACTCTGAGCGGCTGGCCGTCGACCGACAGGTGGGGCGGTAGTTCATCGCCAACACGCTGGATCGATCCGCCGGCGCGTGTGGTGCCGCGCGGTGGTATCGAGGTCGTTCGTGCCTGGTCGGCGAATCCGGGACTCATGTCGGCGTCGGTCACCTACACCTGGAATTACCGGTTGGCGCACCATCGCTACCAGTCCGAGTTGGTTTGGGCTCTGGGTTTCACCACCCTTGGCCAGACCCACGCCTCCAAGGACTCGTACAACATCGCTCGAATCACCCGATTCGGCCCCAACTCACAAGCCACCTACACCCTGCGGTGACCCGTCCGCCGACGGTCAATCATGAAGGAGCACAACGACCATGAGTGATATTCGATCAGTCATCGACATCCATGTCGCCGCGTTCAACACCCGCAGGCCCGACGACGAGCCGTGGTCTGAGGACGCTGAACTCATCTCACCTGGTGGCACGTTCATCGGCCGGGACGAAGTATTGGGATTCCTGTCGGTGTTCCAGCAGGCCTTCTCCAACGGCAAGCTCACCATAGCGTCGTGCGTGCTCGATGACGACACTGGACGGGGATCGGTCGAAGGATTCTTCGACGGCGTGCACGACGGCCCGCTGCACAGTCCGGCGGGGATCGTCGATCCTTCTGGAAAGACTGTGTCGTTCCGGTGGAGTGCCACCTACCAGGTAAACGATGCACAGCTCATGTCCGAGCACCTCTATTTCGATCAGCTCGACTTCCTCGGCCAACTCGGTCTGACGTGAGTGCTGCGTGACGCACCTGAGTTGTCGGCGAACAGAGTATCGGCCTGGGGACTGCTGCACGAATGGGTGACATCTGAGCTGGCTCGCCTGGGAGGGTGGGCCTGGAAGGATGGCCGTCGTGCCGAATTCTGCAAGGTCATCTCAAAGATTCCGAAGTTCTTCGCGATCTGCCCGAGCGTTACCCCCGGCTCACGGGCCACCCGAACCACATCGTCATGACACTCCCGCGGATATGGTTGCACCGCGCCGATATCGACGAGGGCAACAAGCCGGGCATGACGCCGGGGCAGTTCGCGAAGTTGCGGGAGGCGAACAAGCGAATTCGGCTGTTGGAGCAGGCAAACGAGGTCGGCCAAAGCCTGCGGTACACATCAGTTATCGGGGACCTGCAGAGCGCTGCCGTTTCCTGATAGCGAAGTACGTGAGCAGGCCAAGGCGACACTGACGAAGCTACCGACGTGATCGACCGCCCCGTGGGGCGACTCCCCAGATCCCGGATATGATCGCTTAGGCGCAGCGGGGGGTTCGCAATGGACGTAGTCGTTAACTCGCGAACGGCGCTTCCGGACCACTAAAACAATGTGAGCAACAAGGACTGATCATCATTAACAGGATGGCACTGAACCAGAAATGGCAGTAACTCCTGAGTGGATTCGCTCTCACGAACTGCTGGGGCGCGACATCGCGAAAGCAGCACGCCGAGACGGCCTCAACTTCAAGAACATCACCGATCTAGTCAACACATCCCAGCGATACCCCAGCGTCGTTCCTGTGCTCATCGACTGGCTTAACCTCGATCCACCGATC
>NZ_DLSO01000074.1:0-21546 GCF_002500165.1 Gordonia sp. UBA7860
TGCAGAAGGCGATCATGGCGGGCATTCCGATGCTGTCGGCGGTCTCGGCGCCGTCATCGCTGGCCGCCGATCTTGCCGAGCAGCACGGCCTGACCCTCGCCGGGTTCGTTCGGGGGGAGTCGATGGTTCTCTACAGCGGTGCCGATCGCGTCTCGTGTAACGACGCGAACCCCGATGAAGAATTCTCGATTGCGACTACCTCGATTGCGACTACCCGGAAAGGGACGTCATGAAGAGCTTCTGGTGCGGTGCGGTCATCCCGAATTGCGACGCGACTTTCGAGGCCACGACCGAGGACGAGATTGTCGAGCTCGTCGTCGCGCATGCCGCCGACGATCACGGGTTCGACGACGTGCCCCCAGACGTCGTCGCTCGCGTCCGTGAAGTGATCGTCGATCAGTGAGTTCCTCTGATCGGGCCCGCAAAGAGCGTCTCGGGGCGCAGATCGAGTCGGAGCTCGAGCGTGAGGTGGATGCGCTGATTCATTCTGCGCAGGCTCCCAAGGTGGTATTTCAGCCCATCGCCCATCTACCTCAGTTGCGGGTCGTCGCCTATGAGGCGCTGAGCAGATTCTCGGCGCAACCCCGGGTGGGCCCCGATCAGTGGTTCGCGGCGGCTGCCCGCATCGGACGAGAGGCCGACCTCAGCGCACTCGTCCTCGAGAAGGCACTGTCGACGAGGGCCACGCTGCCTCGTCGGACGTTCCTGTCGGTGAACATCTCCCCTGAGGTGTTGCTTTCCGATCGCGTGCAGAGATTGCTCGAGCGCGGGCCGCTCGACCGCATGGTCTTCGAGCTGACCGAACACTCCATCGTCACCGACTACGAGCAAGTTGCTGCCGCCATCGCGCGAGTGCGTGCACTCGGCGGGTTTGTTGCTGTGGACGACGCCGGCGCGGGATATGCCAGCATGCATCACATCCTGACGCTGCACCCCGATTTCGTGAAGCTCGACGGTTCGCTGGTGGCGGACCTGCACCGTGACCCGGCGAAGTCGGCGCTCGTCGAGATGTTCGGCGAGTTCACCAGCCGCATCGACGCCTGGTTGATCGCCGAGGGTATCGAGACGTCCGAAGACCTCCATCGGTTGCGCCAGCTCGGAGTGCCACTAGGACAGGGGTATCTGCTGGGAAGACCGGCCGAGGTGATGAATGGAATCGATCCGCTACTCAAGAGCCGGGCGCGCGATCTGTGCGAATCGAGAGAGACCGTGGCGCCCTTCATCGAAGCCGGCCGAACCGCACCCGCCGACTCCGACGATTCGTTGCTGCGCACAATGTTCGACGCCGAACCGGAGGTCCCGGCGATCGCCCTTCTCGACGCCGACACGCGCCCGATCAGTCTCGCGGCCCGCCATGGTGCGCGAGATATCGTGCGGCACAGCACCATGCGCGTGAATCGCGCTGCCGGTCGTCGAGAAGTGTTGCGACGCGCCATGACTCGACCGCTGCCCAGCCGGTTTGATCCGCTCGTGTGCTGCGACGAGAACGGCAACTACTCAGGCATGGTGCCCATCGACGCACTGATCTCGTCGCTCGCTGCCCGCTGAGGCACGCGCACCGTCGAAGCGTCAGAGGCGAACCCCGGACTCCGCGTCGAACCAATGTAATTCGCCTGCATCCGGGATCAGCCCGAGCGACTCGCCGACGGTGAACTCGCGCCTGTGGTCGACACGGACGACGATCCGCCCGTCACGAACGGCGACGTCGGCCGAGCAGTAGACGAACTGCTCTGACCCGAGTTCCTCGACCAGTTCGATCCGCGCCGTCAGCGAACCCAGCGTCCCCGGACCGGTGACCTGCCACGACTCCGCCCGTAGCCCGACGACGAGCCGCGGTGGCGCCGAACGGGGAACGGCGATCTCGGCGTCGCCGAGATGCGCACGGCCCGCGTCGATCTCGACGTCGATCAGACACATCTGAGGCGAACCCATGAACCCGGCGACGAACGTGTTTGCCGGATGCGCATAGATTTCGCGCGGACTACCGACCTGTTGCAGAATCCCCTTGCGCAGCACGGCAACACGATCGCCCATCGTCATCGCCTCGACCTGATCGTGCGTGACGTAGAGCGTCGTCGTGCCCAATTCACGCTGGAGTGCAGCGATCTGCGCGCGGGTACTCACACGCAGTTTGGCGTCGAGATTCGACAGCGGCTCGTCCATGCAGAACACCTTGGGGCGCCGCACAATCGCTCGTCCCATCGCCACTCGCTGACGCTGGCCGCCGGACAGTTTCGAGGGTTTGCGTTCGAGGAGCTCCTCTAGTTCGAGCATCGCGGCGACCTCGCTGACGCGGGTTGCCGTGTCGTCCTTGGACATTCCCGCATTGCGTAGCGCGAATCCCATGTTCTGCGCGACCGTCATGTTGGGGTACAGCGCATAGTTCTGGAACACCATCGCCACGTCACGGGATTTCGGTTCGAGGCCGATGACGTCATGTCCATCGATGCTGATGGACCCCGCCTCCACCGACTCGAGGCCTGCGAGCATGCGCAACGTCGTCGACTTGCCACACCCCGACGGCCCAACAAGCACCATGAACTCTCCGTCTGCCACATCGAGGTCGAGATGGTCGACGGCGGGCGGCGCATCGGGACTGAACTGACGCGTCGCTCCGTCGAAGGTCACTACCGCCACGTCACACTCCCGCCGAGTCGACAGTGGGTTCGTCGATAGTGGGCGCGTCGAAAGGAACCTTGTCCATATCGACTGTGCTGCTCATCATTTCGGCAGCTTCGGCTTGATCTGGGTGTCGTAGATCTGTTGGATCTGCTTGTTCACGTCGGCCATGGTGTCGTTCACGTCGGCGTTCTGCAGTCCGATCTTCTCGTACCCCGTACCGATGATCTTGTCGCCTCCGGGCACAAAGACGCGAGCGTAGTTCTGCGGCTTGGTCTTCGGCAACTGATCGATCGCGGTCTTGAAGTTGGGGTTCTTGTCGAGGAAGGCCACCATCGACGGGTCGCTCAGCGCCGACTTCCGAACCGGCATGTACCCGACGTTCTGCGAGAAGTACGCCGTGTTGTCGGTGTCGGTGATGAAGTTGATGAACTTCAGCGCGTTGATCTTTCGCGCGTCGGAGATCCGTGCCGGGATCGCCAGGCCGGCACCACCCGTCGGGCAACCGATCGTCCCGTCGGGAGCAGGCAGGAACGCTGTGCCGAAGTTGAACTTGGCATTCTTGGTGATTCCCGACAGGTCGCCGGTCGACGCCACTGTCGACGCGATGATGCCGGCGCTGAAATCGCCTGCGATGTCGTTGGATATCTTCGCGTATCGCTTGGTGTTGATCGACTCGCTCAAGTAGTTGGCGGCCTCGATCGTCTTGGGATCGGTGAACTTCAGGTTCCACTCGTCGGAGTAGGCTCCACCGAAGGTCCAGGTGGGACCTTGGAACGTCCACCCGAGGTAATCGACGGCATTACCCCAGCCGTGCGCCTGCTTACCGCCACCGACGACACCCTGGATTCGCGGACCCCACTCGCCGAACTCCTGCCAACTCTGCGGCCCGCGAGCCGGCAGTCCCGCCTGCTTCCAGACGTCGGCGTTGTAGTAGAACAGCGGCGTCGACCTCGCGTACGGCAGCGCCCACGTCTTGTTGTTCCACTTGTAGTCGCCCACAAGCGAATCGACGTAGTCGGAGGTGTTGACACCCGCCTTGCCGAAGAGGTCGTCGAGCGGAGCGATCGCACCGATGAGCGCGAAGTTGAACCACCACACGTCAGACAGGATGATGATGTCCGGTAGCGATCCGCCCGAGAGCGCGGCGTTGAACTTCTGCGCGGCTTCTTCGTAATTCTTTCCGGCGTCGACCAATTGGACCTTGATGCCCGGATTGGCCTTCTCGAAGCGCGAGATCAACTCCTTCTCGACGGCCGTCGACTTGCCGGGGTGGTTCGACCAGAAGGTCAGGTTGTTGGCGTCACCCCCGCCGTCGGAACCCTCCGAACTCCCCGATCCCGCGCAGGCCGATACCGCCAGGCCCGCCGCCAACGTGACACCTGCCGCGAGAAAACCGCGGCGAGACAACTCGTGCATTCGTGTGCTCCTGTTCCCCACTGTTTATCGTTCTCTGTCTGTCGCGCAGGTGGTTTCGACAAGCTCAACCACCGGTCTAACCACTCACCCGCCGATCGAGCTCACCTCGCTGATCGAGCTTGTCGAGATCACCCCAACGCAGAGGTGCGCCGTGGTTTCGACACGGCAGCTCGCTACGCTCGCGGCCTGCTCAACCAGCGGAAGAGCCCCGCTGATCGAGCCAACGCCGCTGAGGCACACCGTGGTTTCGACACGGCAGCTCGCTACGCTCGCGGCCTGCTCAACCAGCGGAAATGCGCCGCCGATCGAGCCAACCCTGCTGATCGAGCCCGGACCGCTGATCGAGCTTGTCGAGATCACCCCTTCACCGCCCCGGAGGTCAGGCCCTTGATCATGTGGCGCTGCAGGAGCAGGAAGACGACGAGCATTGGCAGCATCGCGAGCACCGTCGCGGCCATCACCGGGCCCCAGTTCGTCAGGCCGTCGTTGTTCTGCAACTGCGTCAGCCCGACGGGCAGCGTGGCGACGGTGTAGTCGTCGGCCATCAGGAACGGCCAGAGGTATTCGTTCCACTCGTTGACGAGCGTGATGAGTGCAAAGGCAACCATCGTCGGGATCGACAGAGGCAACACCACACGGGTCAGCAGCCGGAAGTGACCGGCGCCGTCCATACGGGCGGCTTCGATGATCTCGTGCGGTATCGACAGAAAGTGGTTGCGCATCAAGAACGTTCCGAATGCGACGCCAGCGAGCGGCAGGATGATGCCGAGGAACGTATTGCGCAGTCCGAGCTGTGCGACGAACGCGTAGTTCGTGATCGACGTGATCTGATTCGGCACCATCAGCGCAGCAATGATCACGATGAACACCACGTTCTTGAACGGAAACCGTAGGAACACAAGCCCATACGCGCTCAGCACGCCGAGCGCGAATTTCACGACGCCCAGGATCGACGTCACGATCAACGAGTTCCGCATGAAGTCCCAGAACGGAACCGACGTCGTCGCCTCGCGATAATTCTCCGGATGCCACACAGACGGCCACCACACGGCGGGCTGTACGTAGATCTCAGACCGATCCTTGAACGACGCCAGCAGAATCCAGACAAGCGGAAGCGCGACCAGGAGCACCACGACGACCATCGCGAGATATCCGAACACCGTCGCAACGCGTTTGCGCCGTGCGTACGCCGCTGCGCGCTGGTCGGCACCAACGGGACTCGTCGACGACGCGTCGTCCGATGTCGTGGACTCCACCACGACGACGTCGCTCATGCCTGTGCCCGATCCATCACGCGAACCTGCACGACGGTGACGACAAGAAGCACGACGAACATGATCGTCGCGACCGTCGCACCGTACCCGGCGCGGAAATTCCGGAACGTCTCCTCGTAGACCTGGTAGACCATCGTCGTGGTGCCGTTGCCGAGCGGACCTCCACGGGTCATCACGTTGATGATGTCGAAGACCTGTAATGAGTTGAGCAGCACCGTGATCGAGAGGAAGAACGTCGTCGGGCGCAGCTGCGGCAGCAGGACGCGACGGAAGTAGGTGAAGCGGCTGGCCCCGTCGATCGCCGCGGCCTCGTCGAGGTCGATTCGCTTCCCCTGCAACGCGGCAAGGTAGATCACGAACGCATAGCCCAGGTTCTTCCACACATAGGTCACCGTGACCATGAACAACGCCCAGTGTGGTTGCTGGTAGAAGTCCGGCGCCGACCCGAGGTGCAGCCGGTGCATCAGGTCGTTGATCAAGCCGAAACTCGGATCGAACACGAACTGAAACGCGATGCCCACGGCAGCACCGGAGAGAACGAACGGGGCAAACACGATGGACCGCACCAGGTTTCGGCCACGCAGCTTCCGGTCGAGCAACAACGCCAACGCGAGTCCCAGGGCCATACTGCCCGCCACCGCCACAACGGTGAAGATCACGGTGTTGACGACGATGGTCCAGGTGTCGGCACGCGTGAACCATTCCGAGTAATTCGAGAACCCGATGAAGTCGGCGCCGGGCGACGAGATGTTCCAGTCGTAGAACGACATTCGGATGTTCTCGATGAGCGGGCGATACGTGAAGACGCCGAGCAACACCAGATTGGGCGCTACGAGCGCGATGAACAGCGCGTAGCTACGCCACGACCGGGCGCGCGACGACGGAAGCACCCGCTCGTTGACTGACGACACCCGGGCAGTATTCAGCCCCGATCTTACGGATTGCGAACGAGATGATTGCCTGTCGACGTCCGGAAGGTGTCACGTGGACCACGTCTCATGAATGGAACATGAACACGCCCGAACCCGGGCTTAGTTGGGGTTGCCCACAGGCGCGGAAACCGAGCGCCTCGGCAACCGGAAAGAATGGGCGACGGAAGAACGGGCCAGCCGGAAGAGTCAGGCGGGGCGCTGCGTCAGAATGCGCGGGCCGTCGGCGGTGACGGCGACGGTGTGCTCCCAGTGGGCCGCGCGGGAGCCGTCGTCGGTGACGACGGTCCAGCCGTCGGGGAGCTCGGTGGTGTCGGTGGTGCCGAGCGTCAGCATGGGCTCGATCGCCAGCGTCGAGCCGATCACCAACAACGGACCGTGCCCGGGATCGCCCTCGTTCGGGAGGAACGGGTCGAGGTGCATTTCGCGCCCGATACCGTGCCCGCCGTAACCGTCGACGATGCCGAAGCCGCGACCAAAGGTCTTCTCCGCCTTGTGGGTTCCGGTCTCAATGGCATGCGAGATGTCGGTGAGGCGCGCGCCGTCGACCATGGCCGCGATGCCCGCCTCCATCGACAGTCGTGTCGCGTCCGAGAGGTCCTGGTCGGCCTGCGAAAGTTCGCCGACCCCGAAGGTCCATGCGGAGTCGCCGTGCCAGCCGTCGAGAATGGCGCCGCAGTCGATCGAGACGAGATCTCCCTCGGCGAGCACAACGGTCGACGACGGGATGCCATGCACCACAACGTCGTTGACGGAGCTGCAGATCGAGCCGGTGAACCCGTGATAGCCCTTGAACGACGGGACCGCACCCGCGCCGCGGATCACCGACTCGGCCACCTCGTCGAGCTCGAGGGTGCTCACCCCGGCTTTAGCTGCGTCGCGAACCGCGACGAGCGCCTCCCCCACAACGGCTCCCGCCGCAGCCATGGCGTCAAGCTCGCCAGGGCTGCGGAACGGAACACGTTTGGTCTTACGGAGCCTCATCGTGGATCGATTACCTCTAAGAGACCTTGACGCCGAGCGCGCTCAGCACTCGCTGGTGCACTTCGTCGACCTCGCCGACGGCGTCGACGGTCTTGACCTGGTCGCCGTAGTACTCGAGCAGCGGCGCTGTTTCTTTGTCGTACACCGCCATGCGGTTACGGATCACGTCTTCGGTGTCGTCGGCGCGACCACGCGCGAGCATCCGCTCAACGACGACGTCGGGGTCGACGACGAACGAGACGACAGCGTCGAGTTCCGTGTCGAGGTCGGCCAGGATCGAGTTCAACGCCTCGGCCTGCTCGATCGAACGGGGGAAGCCGTCGAGGATGAAGCCCTTCGAGGCGTCGGGCTCGTTGAGACGTGCGCGAACCATGTCGACGGTGATCTCCGGTGGCACCAGGTCGCCGGCGTCGAGGTACTTCTTGGCCTCGATGCCGATGGCAGTGCCCTGAGAGATGTTGGCGCGGAACAGGTCACCGGTGGAGATGTGCGGAATACCAAGCGTTTCCGACAGCAGTTCCGCCTGAGTCCCTTTACCAGCGCCGGGGGGGCCGAGAAAAACAAGTCTCACTTCAAGAATCCTTCGTACTTGCGTTGCATCAATTGACTGTTGATCTGCTTCACCGTGTCCAGACCCACGCCGACCATGATCAACACGGCCGTGCCCCCAAATGGCAGGTTCTGCACTCCCCCGCTGTTACCGATCTCGAGGAAGAGGTTGGGCAGTACAGCGATGATACCCAGATAGATCGAACCCGGGAGTGTGATGCGGCTCAGTACGTAGCCCAGGTAATCAGCCGTCGGCTGGCCGGGACGGATACCCGGGATGAACCCTCCGTACTTCTTCATGTCGTCGGCGCGCTCTTCGGGGTTGAAGGTGACAGCGACGTAGAAGTACGTGAAGAAGATGATCATGGCGAAGTAGACCAGGATGTACACCCAGCTACTCGGGTCGGCGAGGTACTGCGAGACCCACGATTGCCAGCCCGACTCGGTGCCGTCGGAACTCTTGGTCAGCTGCACGATCAACTGCGGCAGATACAGCAGCGACGACGCGAAGATCACGGGGATGACGCCGGCCTGGTTGACCTTCAGCGGCAGATAGGTCGACGACCCGCCGTACATCTTCCGGCCGACCATCCGCTTGGCGTACTGCACCGGGATTCGACGCTGGCCCTGCTCGATGAAGACCACGCCCGCGATGATGATCAGCGCCGCGAGGCACACGAGACCGAAGACCAAGCCGCCACGGCTGGTGAGGATCGCGCGACCCTCGGCGGGGATGCGAGCGGCGATGCCCGCGAAGATCAGCAGCGACATTCCGTTGCCGATGCCGCGCTCGGTGATCAGCTCGCCGAACCACATGACGAGGCAGGCGCCTGCGGTCATGACGAGCACGATGATCGACAGACCGAAGATCGACTGATCGGTGAGAACGTTGCCGCACTCCTGCGGGAGCAGGGTGCCGCGGTCGGCGAGCGCGACGATGCCGGTCGACTGGAGCAGTGCCAGCGCCACCGTGAGGTAGCGGGTGTACTGCGTCATCTTGGCCTGACCGGACTGGCCCTCCTTGCGGAGTTGCTCGAACCGCGGGATGACCACGGTGAGCAGCTGCACGATGATGCTCGCGGTGATGTAGGGCATGATGCCGATCGCGAACACCGAGAGCTGCAGCAGCGCTCCACCGGAGAACAGGTTGATCAGCGAGTAGACCTGATTGCCGCCACCGCTGTTGATGCGGTCGATGCAGGCGTGCACGGTCTTGTAGTCGACGCCGGGCGACGGGACCGTCGCGCCCAGGCGATACAGCACAATGATGCTGATGACGAAGAGGATCTTCTTCCTCAGATCGGGCGTCCGAATGGCCGCGACGAGGGGGGAAAGCACTAACTCCTCCTAGGAACGACCACGCTCGGGTTGTTCGGGGGCCCAGGCGGACCCCACCCCCACGTGCTCGGCAATCGACGTTGATCGGTGGTTGCGTTGTGCGGCAACGCCAGAAACTCTACCGGCTGCCACGACCGGCACTTCTCCGGGACCGCTCCACCTGAAGTTTTCGGCCGGCTCGCCCGACTCGACGCGCGTTGCGAGTGCACGCACACCGCCGAGTCCGACGAAACCAGCCCGCTGGCACCACAGCGGACGGCAGAACAGTGCTGCCGTCCGCTGTGGTCAGAAACGAACTTTCTTACAGTTCGGTGGTGCTGCCACCGGCAGCGGCGATCTTTTCCTTGGCCGACGCCGTGAACTTGTTCGCGGTCACGTTGACCGCGACGCTCAGCTCACCGTCGCCGAGGACCTTCACCAGCTGGTTCTTGCGAACCGCACCGGCAGCGACGAGCTCGTCGACGCCGATGGTGCCGCCCTGCGGGAACAGCTTGGCGATGTCGCCGACGTTGACGACCTGGTACTCGACCCGGTTGGGGTTGGTGAAGCCCTTGAGCTTCGGCAACCGCATGTGGATCGGCATCTGGCCGCCCTCGAAGGCTGCAGGCACGTTCTTGCGTGCCTTGGTGCCCTTGGTGCCGCGACCGGCGGTCTTACCCTTGGACCCCTCACCGCGACCCACACGGGTCTTCTCGGTCTTCGCGCCCGGAGCGGGGCGAAGGTGATGGAGTTTGATGGTCATTGCTCTTAAACCTCTTCGACTGTCACGAGGTGTGCAACCACGTTGATCAAACCGCGGTTGATCGGGGTGTCCTCGCGGGTGACGGTCTGGCGGATGCCCCTGAGTCCAAGGGTCCGCAGGCTGTCACGCTGGTTGCTCTTGGCACCGATGGTGCCCTTCACCTGGGTGATCTTCAGCTGTGCCATGTCTTACACTCCCTGGCCTGCGCGCGCCCGGAGCATACCGGCCGGCGCCACATCTTCGATCGGCAGACCGCGACGTGCGGCGACCTCTTCGGGACGCTGCAGCATCTTGAGTGCGGCCACGGTCGCGTGGACCACGTTGATCGCGTTGTCGGAGCCGAGGCTCTTGGCGAGCACGTCGTGCACGCCCGCGCACTCGAGCACGGCACGCACCGCGCCACCGGCGATGACACCGGTACCGGGGCTGGCCGGACGCAGCATCACGACACCGGCAGCAGCCTCACCCTGAACCGGGTGGGTCACGGTGCCTGCGATCAGCGGAACGCGGAAGAAGTTCTTACGAGCCTCTTCGACGCCCTTCTGGATCGCGGCCGGAACTTCCTTGGCCTTGCCGTAGCCGACACCGACCATGCCCTGGCCGTCGCCGACGACCACGAGAGCGGTGAAGGAGAACCGACGTCCACCCTTGACCACCTTGGACACACGGTTGATGGTGACGACGCGCTCGAGCTGGTTGCGCTCCTGGTCACGATCGCGTCCGCGGTCGTTACGACGATCGCGGCCACCGCGGCGGTCGTTGCCGCCCTGGTTGTTGTTGTTGTCGTTACCGGCGGGTCCGTTTCCGCCGTCACGCTGCCGTCCGGGCATCAGAGGTTCCCTCCGGTCATGTTGGTCTTGCTGTTGTTGCTGGTCATCATCAGAACTGCAGGCCTCCCTCACGGGCGGCGTCGGCGAGCGCGGCGATACGGCCGTGGTAGTTCTTGCCACCACGGTCGAAGACGACGGCCTCGACACCTGCGGCCTTGGCGCGAGCGGCGATCAGTTCACCGACGCGACGGGCCTGTGCCGACTTGTCGCCACCGGATGCACGCACGTCAGCCTCGATGGTCGACGCCGCGGCGAGGGTCTTGCCCGCGAGGTCGTCGATCAGCTGCACGTGGATGTGACGGCTGCTGCGCTTGACGGCCAGACGCGGACGCTGCGGCGTTCCGCTGACCTTCTTGCGAAGGCGGAAGTGACGATTGCCGGTCGCGGTGCGACGACGGGTCGACACGTCCTTGCCGATGGGCTTGCGGACAGTTTTGGTTGCTGTATCACTCATGGCTTACTTACCCGTCTTTCCGACCTTGCGACGGATCTGCTCACCCTCGTAGCGAATGCCCTTGCCCTTGTACGGGTCGGGACGACGCAGGCGGCGGATGTTCGCCGAGATCTGGCCGACTTGCTGCTTGTCGATACCCGACACCGAGAACTTGGTGGGCGACTCGACGGCAAACGTGATGCCCTCGGGAGCCTCGATCGGCACGGGATGGCTGTAACCGAGCGCGAACTCGAGGTCGCGACCCTTGGCTGCGACGCGGTAGCCGACACCGAAGATTTCCATCTTCGTGGTGTAGCCCTTGGTGACGCCGTCGACCAGGTTGGCAACCAGCGAGCGGTTCAGACCGTGCAATGCACGGTTACGACGCTCGTCGTTGGGGCGGGTCACCACGATGGTGTTGTCTTCCTGCGCCACCTGAATGGGGCTGGTGACAACGTGGCTCAGCTCGCCCTTGGGTCCCTTCACGGTGACCGTCTGTCCGTCGATGGAGACGGTGACGCCCGCGGGGATCTCGATCGGATTCTTACCGATACGCGACATTGTGCTTACCTCCCCTTACCAGACGTAGGCGAGGACTTCGCCGCCCACGCCCTGGTTGGCTGCCTGGCGATCGGTGAGCAGACCGGACGACGTGGAGATGATGGCCACGCCGAGGCCGCCCAGGACCTTGGGCAGGTTGGTGGACTTTGCGTACACCCGCAGACCCGGCTTGGACACGCGGCGCAGTCCTGCGATGGAGCGCTCACGGCTGGGGCCGTACTTGAGGGCGACGACGAGGTTCTTTCCGACCTCCGCATCTTCGGTGCGGTAATCGGTGATGTAGCCCTCGCGCTTCAAGATCTCGGCGATGTTCACCTTGAGCTTCGACGACGGGAGGGTCACCTCGTCATGGAACGCCGAATTGGCGTTACGCAGACGTGTCAAGAAGTCTGCGATCGGGTCAGTCATGGTCATGGTTGACCGTCAACCTTTCTCGTAGCGGTTCCCATGCAGCGCCGATCATCAGGATTTCTCCTGTGACCTGCGGTGGGCCTTCCACGAAGTGGATAGTGAATAGGTTCTCGCCGCCGGTGCCCTAGGCATTTCGCCAGCACCGGAGACTATTCAGTTGTAGCCGTGACCCGAGTGCGGACACGCGAAGGTGCACAGGCAACCGTTCTAGTGTAGAGAATCGGCTGGCCAGACCCAAATCGATGCCCGCAGCGGTCCTGAGTCACCGCGTTCGATGCGGACGCACGACCATACCCAGCAGCGCCATCCCCGCCACGACGGCCGCACCCATCATCGCCCACCCGGCGCCGTCGGCTCCGCCAACCGACGCCAACACCGCGCCGAGTGCCGCGACACCAAAGGCCCCTCCGAGCTGACGCGACGCGCTGAACAAGCCGCCTGCCGTACCCGCGGATCCCGCGGGAGCACCCGCGACGATGAGCCCGGTCATCGGCACGATCACCAGCGGTAACGCCGTTCCGGCGACCAGCATCGTCACGATCAGCGCCCACAGTGGTCCGCCTACGAACATCACCACCGCGATCGCGACAGAACCCACCACAGCCGCGGACTGGCCCAGCAACGCCGGCAACTGCGGCCCACGCGCGGCGACCACGCGCCCCACAACCGGGCCGAGGACACATGGCCCGAACGTGTAGGCGATGAGGACGAGTCCCGCACCCAATGGCGACAGCCCGCGTGCGTTGATCAGATACAGACTCGCGACAAACAGCGTCGACGCCATCACCACCTGAATCGTGAAGCCGAACAACGTTCCTCGCAGGATCGACGGAATACGGAGCAGACGCACGGGAATCGCCGGGGCGGCGCTTCGTCGATCCGACCAGTAGAGCAGTCCGGCCGCGCACACCGTCGGGATCAGCGCCCACGCCGCGATCGAGGATCGCTCCCCCGTTTCGATGATGACGACGACCACGAGCGCGAAGAACACCACCGCGAGTAGCTGTCCGCGCATATCGAGTCGCGCACCACGGTCGCGTGCCCTCGAGTCAGCCGGAAAGTATCGACTCCAGGCCAGCGCGAGAATTCCCACCGGCACGTTGATCAAGAAGATCCACCGCCATCCGCCTGCGGCGATGAGGATTCCACCGACGGTCGGTCCTGCCGCGAAACCGCACCCGGTGACCAGTGCGTAGAGCCCGATGGCGCGATGCCGGTCGGCTGGTTCGGGATTCATCCTCCCGATCAGTGCCAGCGTCGTCCCCGGGATGAGTGCCGCGGCAGCGCCCTGGAATGCGCGCAGGATGATGAGGATCAGCAACGTCGGAGCGAGAGCGCACAACACCGACGTGAGCACGAACGCGAGAACGCCCACCCGGTACGTGCGCAGCGCGCCGTAGCGATCGGCGATCGCCCCGGAACTCAGCAACAGCGCACCGAAGGTGACCAGGTAGGCGCTGACGACCCACTGTTGTCCCGCAACACTGCCACCCAGTGACCTGGCGATGTCCGGCAGCGCGACGTTGAGGACCGTCGAGTCGGCCAGCACCAACAGGTAGCCGAGTGAGACACCGACGTTGCTGAGGGTGCGACCGCGCATGACCTCGCCCGAGCGGCGTCGTGATCTGGAGGGTTCGCGAGTTGTCGTTGGCACGGCATCAGGATGCTGCCGACACCCGACGTCGATCGACCGGAATAGATGCAGTCGGTGTGCGGTTTTTCCGAACACCATCCGATGCGTCATGCCTCCCGGCCCCAAACGAGGAGTAGCAGTCATGGAGATTCGACACGTACGGACCTTTCTCGCGGTCGCCGAGCATCGCACCGTCCTCGGCACCGCGGCCGCCCTCGACCTGGCCCCGTCGTCGGTGTCGCAACAGATCAGGGTGCTCGAACGCGACCTCGGTGTGCAGCTCTATCACCGCTCGCCGAGCGGTATGCGCCTGACCGACGCCGGACTCGTACTGGCCGCCCAGGGCCCCGAGTTCCTCGACCGCTGGGCCAGACTCGGTCGTTCGGTCACCATTGCAGCCACGGCCACGCCCCTGCGTATCGCGAGCACCGAACACATGGTCGCCACGCAGATCCCCGGCATTCTGCGCGAGTTCGGCAACCGGGTCCCCGGTGGAACCGTCGCCGTGGACACCCTCATTGACCCGACGTGCGTCGTCGACGCGGTGGCGTCTGGGAGCGCCGACGTCGGACTCGTACTCGACATGCACGACGACGCGGCCGACCGTTGGCTCCTGCCCGCGACTCAGCGCACAGACGTCTCCTACGCCGACCTGGTCCCCGTCACCACGGCAATCGCGATGGCATCGGGCCATTCGCTTGCTCGACACGAGCGCCTCACCATCGCCGACCTTGTCGGCGAACACATCCTGAGCGGCCCACGACGATGCGCGACACACCTCGGCGTCGAGAACATGCTGCCCGAACCGATGGAACCCATGCCGAGCCTTGTTGTCGCCTTCAGTTGGGCTGCCAACGGCCTCGGGGTGGTGATGGCCCCGAAGTTCGCCGTTGGCGCCACGTCGGCTGCCGGCCAGCTCGTCGCGGTAGATCTCGACATCACGCCGCACACCTCCTGGATTCGGATGGTGTGGTCATCCGAGCGTCCGGTCGTCGGCGACTTCCGCGACCTGCTGTACGCGGCGAGCGTCGGAGTAAGCGGCGATACGACGCGCGAGGTCGGTCAACCGGGTGAGATCGCCGCGGCGTCGTGACCCACCTGCCGTCGACGGCTAGGCTGCTTCGGTGAATTGGGAACTGATCTCCTGCGGCCTGCGCGGTCACGAGACCTACCGCCCCGACGAGCCCGATCTCGCCGATCATCTGCACACCGAGACCAGCGCCGGCGACGCGTGGCGATGCCTGCGTTGCGGCGATTACGCCCTCGGCTCACCTCGCAACAGCGGGCCCGCCGACCATGCCCCGGAGGTTCCGCGTGGTCGGTTGCTGCGCGACCTGATCATCATGCGACTGCTCGCCGTCGAGCGCCTGATCCGCGGGATCTTTCTCGTCATCGCAGGCATATTCGTGATCGAACTGCGCAACAGTCAACAGACGCTGCACGAGAAGTTCGACGCCGAGATGCCGCTGCTCAAACCGATCGCCGACCAGATCGGTTGGAACATCGACGATTCCAAGGTCGTGCAGTGGATCGAGAAGGCGACCACCTTGTCGAGCGCGACCATCGTGCTCGTCGGCTGCGCGCTGCTCGCCTACGGAATCAGCCAGTTCGTCGAGGCGTACGGCCTGTGGTTCGCCAAACGCTGGGGCGAGTACTTCGCGGTGATCGTCACCAGCATCTTCATCCCGCTCGAGGTTTACGAACTCGTCGAGAAGGTGACCGTGTTCAAGGTGTTGCTGCTCGCCGTCAACGTCGCCGCGGTCGTCTGGCTCATCTGGAGCAAGCGGCTGTTCGGTGTCCGCGGCGGCGAAGCGGCCTACCACGCCGAACACAGCGCCGAGAGCCTCCTCACCGTCGAGCGGGCGGCCGGCTGATCGCCGCTGTCACGCACCGCACCGCCGCCGCACACCCGTCGGTCGCGGGAGCTATATTCACGTCCGATGACTCACGCCGACAGTGATACGCCACCGCCGGTCGGCCACGCGATCCGTCCCGGACGGGTCGTCCGCCTCGCGGACGTGTACGGCCCGGCAATCGACGACCTCGCTGACGCCGTAGCACCGGAACTGCCGGTGATCTTGGACTACCGCGGCCCCGATGAACGGAGCGCACGGCAGGTCGCCACCGAGATCCTCGAGGCGCTCGAATCGGCGCTGATCACATTGTTCCCGGCCTGGCTACCTGGCAGGTCATCCGGTGAGCGACTCGACGTCGGCGATGCAGAGACGCTGGCCCGGCAGTTGTGCGCCGACGTCGGCCTGTCGACTGCCGTGGTGGTACCGCTCGCGCGGGCGGGCGCCGCGAACGAACGCACGACGCCATCCGCAATTCCTGAACAACGCGCGGCCGTGCTCGTCGCATTGCTACGCCACTTCTATGGTCGCCCCGAGGTGGTGCTCGCCGTGCGGGCAAGTAGCGCGCTGCCCGATGATGCGCAGCGCACCGCGGCGTCGGCATGTGCGTGGCTCGCGGAGCATGCCAACATGACCGTCTGGCTCACCGCCGACGCATTGCCCGTGGTGCGCCGAGTACCTGTGCTGCGCCTCGGGGTCGCCTCATCAACCGTTCCCGTCCCGACCGACCCGCTGCGACCGACTCTGATCGTCTCCCGGCCGACGGGCGCTCCAGCTCCGCACAGCGCGGCAGAGCAGGCACTCGAATATGTTCTGTCCCAACATGATTGGGCAGCCGGGCGTCGCTGGAATCGTTGCCCCACCGATCTCGCCGCATTGTCGGGAGTCGCGATAGTCGACGTCCTATGGCCGGATGCGCGAGTCATTGTCGAGGTCGACGGCCCCGACCATCGTCGAGCCGACAAGTACGCCCGTGACCGCCGCCGCGACAATATGCTGCAGCGGCACGGCTACGTGGTACTCCGCTACACCAACGAACAGGTTCTCGGCGACACGTCGTCAGTCGTCGCGGAGCTGCACGAAGTCCTCACCCATCACCATCCGACACCCAGCTCGCCTACTGCGCCTGGACCTGATCTGAAGGAGTCACAGTGGACCACCCGAAGCTGACACCGAGCCAAAGCGCGGTGCTCTTCGTCCTCATGGCGGAGTCCACGGAGTTGTCGACTCCTCGCCTACGCGAGCTGGGCCCCAACCTCGACAAGCCCGGACGACAGAAGTTGACCGAACACGGCCTGATCGAGTCGCGCAAAGGCGAGCGCAATGCGCTCTACCACTCGCTCACCGACCGCGGATGGGCTTGGTGTGCAGACGAATTGCGTGCAGGGCCTCCGGACCGCTCGTTGCCCCCGATCCGCGCGCTGTATGCCGTCCTCAACGCAATCGGGCGTCATCTCGACGCCGAAGACTTCCGACTGTACGAAGTCTTCGGCCGTCCGCGCCCCGTCGTCGAGGCCGCGCCGCCCGCGTCGTCGAAGGCCGCGAACATCGGCGCCCGCATCATTGCCACATACGAGTCGTTGGCTCATCAGCGCGGTGCGCTCGTCGACGTCGCGGCACTCCGTTCCGCGCTACCCGACGTCGGCCATTCCGAGTTCAACGCCGCGATCCTCGAATTGCAGGACCGCCCGGGTATCAGTCTGATCCCTCAGGACGACCGGGCCCGTCTCAGCGAGACCGACCGAGCTGCGGCCGTTGTGGTCGGCACACAACCGTGCCACCTGTTCGCAGTCGAGGAGGACTGATGGACAACGACATTCGCGAGGCACTCGAGTCGATCCGACTCGACTGGGCCGACACCCCCGACGACGTGTGGGGCACGTCAGGCACCTACCACGTCGCCGGCTTGCACGAGCAGGTCGCCGACGAGACGATGCGTAGCTTCGCCGACGCTGCGCGGTCGGAGTCAGCCAGCCCCATCGGCGTGGTGATCCGCGGCGTAGCGGGCTCGGGCAAGACGCACCTTCTCGGACAGATCCGTCAGCGCGTGCAGGAGCGGGGCGGCTACTTCTTCTTGGTGAGATTGCTCGACGGCAGCGACTTCTGGAAGTCGGTCACGGTCGCGGTGCTCGAGAGTCTCAATCGCCCCAGCCCGACACATCCAACCCAGCTCGCACAACTTCTCGACCACCTTGCCCGAGAAGCCGACGTGTCGGAGTCGACGCGTGCAGCAGTCGTCGGTGAGGCGACGCTCACCGCTTCTGCACTCGAAGAGTTCGTGGCGGGCGTGTATCGAAACCATCCCCATCGCCGACGGTCGCAGCACATCTTGCGGGCGCTGGTACTGACAGCGTCACAGGACTACGACGCCAGAGACCTCGGCGAGGCGTTTCTACACCTCGATGTCGACGACGCAGACGAGTTGGCCGAGTGGGGTATCCGCAACGCGACGCTCGGCTACCAAGAGATGGTCCAAAATATCTCCCGCATCGTCGCGTTCGATGCCGCAGCAGTACTGGGCGTCGACCAGATCGACACGCTCATCGAAGCGGGATGGTCGGCCGCCGCGGACGAGAACTCAGTGGTCAATCAGGTGGCTCACGGTTTGATGGCGTTGCGCGAGAACATGAGTCGGACGGCAACCGTTGTCTCGTGCATCACGGCGGCCTGGGAACATCTGGAGAGTAGGGTGATGCGCTCCGCAGTCGAGCGCTTCCGAAAGCCACCAATGCTGCAGCGGCCGCCGTCGGATGACTTCGCGCGCGAGCTCCTCGCCAAACGTTTCGCACCCGGCTTCGCCCAGATCGACTTCACGCCACCCCAACCACATTGGCCTGTCGACGACGTAGCGCTCGCCGATGCACAGCGATACACCCCGCGCGAACTCATGATGGCCGTCGACCGGCAGGTTGCGGCGATGCTGCGCAGCGGCACGTTCACATCGATCACGACGTTGAACGACACCCACACGCCGACACGCCCGGCCAGCGACAACGCTCGTGAACAGTCGAACGACGTCCCCTCCGTGAGCGAATCGCATTCGGCGACAACAGATGTCGACGCAATCGAAAAGCGGTATCGTGAGTTGATCGAGCAAGCCAACCCCGCCGCCGCCCTTGACCACGCCACAGAGGATGTCGTCGTCCCCGATTTGCTGCAGGCCGGACTCGGCGCGTGGATCGAAGCCCTCCCCAGCGGGGCAGGCAATTGGTATCAGGACCCCAAGCCGGGGGCAAAAGCCTTGCTGCACGGGCGAATCAGTCATGTCATCGACCCCGCGACAGAGTCCGAAGAATCGTGGAGCTTCCGCGCGCTTGCCGCCACACACCCCCGCGCGGTCCAGTCCCGCCTCACCAACGCCAACATCGCCTCGGGACTTAGCCTCGGCGAGGTCGAGCGCACCCTGGTGGTGCTCAGGCGCCAGCCGTGGCCCACCGGACCCAAAACCGCACAGTTGGTCGACGAACTGCATCGCCGCGGCGGTCGGGTGATCGCCTGGACAGACGACGACATCCGACGACTCATGGCATTGGCGCAGTTGCGTTCCGAGCGACCAGCGCAGTTGCACGACTGGATCGTCGATCGTGCACCGGCAGCCGAGATCGGCTTCCTCGCAGAGATTCTCACACCCGGATTGACCAAGGCCCTCGCCACGGAGGTCGAGACGCCGAAGGTGGAGACGCCGCAGGGTGCATCATCGGGAGCCCACGCAGCCGAGACCGACGCCGCTTCCTGCGCGGTAGCGATCACGCCTGACGAGGCGAGTCCTGTTGCCACCGAGTTCCGTTCGTCCGGTGAACACCGCGCAGTCGACGTGCTGCCGATCGGTGTTCGATCAGTCGACGGCGAACCAGTTGAGGCGCCGCTGGAGTCGCTCCGCAAGCATGCCGCCATCTTCGCGGGTTCCGGCTCCGGAAAGACCGTACTCATTCGACGCATCGTCGAAGAGGCAGCTCTGCAGGGTGTTTCGTCGATAGTCCTGGACATCAACAACGACCTCGCACGACTCGGGATGCCCTGGCCTGAAGGCACGCGGGAATGGAGTCCAACCGACCGCGCCGCGGCCGACCGCTATTTCGCCGACACAGAGGTTGTTGTGTTCACCCCCGGGCGGCGCTCCGGTCGACCGTTGAGCTTTCGTCCGCTGCCCGAATTCGCCTCGCTGGAAACCGATTCCGACGAGTTTTTCGCGGCGGTCGACTCTGCCGTCGGCGCGCTCCTCCCCAAGGCGCGCCCCTCCGAACGCGGCGCGCGCGCATCACGCTACGAGGCGGTGTTGCGACAGGCGATGGTGTACTTCGGTCGTCGCGGCGGTGGAAGCCTGCCGTCCTTCGTCGCCTTGCTGTCCGAACTACCCGACGGGGTGTCGAATCTCGCAGACGCTCCGCGCCTCGCGATCGATTTGGCGGAGAATCTGAAGGCGTCGATGGCCAACGACCCGTTGCTGGACGAAGCCGCGACACCTGCCGACCCGGGTCTGCTGCTCACCCCATCGCCGGGCTATCGCGCCCGCGTGTCGGTCATCAACCTCGCGGGACTCGGAAGCGAGTCGCGCGTCGCGAACTTCGTCGGGCAACTGCAGATGTCGTTGTTCGCGTGGATCAAGAAGCACCCTGCCTCCGATCGCCCCCTTGGCGGCATCTTGGTGATGGACGAGGCGCAGAACTACGCACCGTCGCAGGGCGTCACGACGGCGACGCACAGCACGTTGGCGCTGGCTTCGCAGGCGCGCAAGTACGGATTGGGGTTGATCTTTGCGACTCAGGCCCCGAAGGGTATCCACGGCCGCGTCAGCGGCAACGCGTCGACTCAGCTCTTCGGAAGATTGAACCACCCGAACCAGATCGAAGCTGCCAAGGAGTTGGCAAACAGCAAGGGAAGTCCGATCCCCGACGTCGGCCGACTATCGACCGGAACGTTCTACACCGCGGTCGACGGCGGCCGTTTCGTCAAAGTCGACACCCGGCTGTGTCTGAGTTACCACCCGAAGAGTCCGCCCACCGAGGACGAGGTGATCGCCATCGCGCGCGCGTCCCTGGACTAGGGCCGCATGAGCATCTGCCGAGTCCGCGGTGGCGCGGCCTCCAATGCCACCCACCGCCGGGCGTGGCGTGCCATCGTGAGACATGGACACCACGCGACTTCCAGCCCTCGTCGACGAACTCATCGCCACGGCGCGCGACGCGCACAGTCGCCGCGCCGGGCACACGCTGCACGGCAACTCGGCGCGGCACCTTCGCCAAACCGTCATCGCATTGGCGGCCTCCACCGAACTCGGCGAGCACCAGAGCCCAGGCGAAGCGACGCTTCAGGTGCTCCGCGGCGACGTGACGCTCACCGCGGGCGACGACGAATGGCACGGCATGACCGGCGACCTCATCACCATTCCCGACGCCCGACACAATCTCCGCGCCAACGAGGACTCTGCGGTACTCCTCACCGTGCTGGCGAACTAGCCTCCGAACGTCGTGCCGAGAGCCATCGCCACCACCATCGCAGCATCCCGACGAAGACGATCACCCAGATCAGCAGCGCCAGCCACGCCTCCCAGGTACCCATGGTCTTGATCCACGAGACCTGCCAGGCGATCCCCAACTGTCTGCTGGCCACGCCCCACATGCCGATGGGGAACACGATCGACCACAACGCGGTGCGAAATCCCGAATGCGTACCCGGCCTACGCGCGTGCCAGATCATCAGTGCGACGAGCAGCGGTATCAACCAGGTCCCGAAGATCCAACCCATCAAACACAGCGTTCCGACGACGTCGTGCGAGACCAGCCGCTGCATGGCGCCCGCCCCGAGAACCTCTGCACCGGCGAGCACCGAAATCGCCCCTGCACCCATGAACACCCAGTAGGGGGCGACCTCGTCGTCCGCCGACAGGCCGATGATGATCAGTCGCGCGGCGACCAGCACCGCCATCACGACCAGTATCAGCACACCGGTCCCCCCAGGGTCACGGCAAAGT
>NZ_DLSO01000129.1:0-288 GCF_002500165.1 Gordonia sp. UBA7860
CATGGTCTGTAGAGCATACCGACCGACGGCCAGTGACCCATCCGAGGTGTGCGGCAGCCGCAGACTTGGCAGAGTTGTCATCTATGAACTCGCCCGCGCAGGAGCGCGAAATCCTCACCTGGGAACTCAACGGCGTCGCATGCCGCGAGCTTGCTCAGATGGTCGCCGACGACGGCTACGTCCCCGACATCATCATCGGGATAGCCCGCGGCGGCCTCATCCCCGCCGGGGCAATGGCATACGCCCTCGACTGCAAGCTGATGCTCTCGCTCAACGTCGAGTTCTACA
>NZ_DLSO01000129.1:522-4594 GCF_002500165.1 Gordonia sp. UBA7860
CGCTCAACGTCGAGTTCTACACCGGCATCGGTGAGACGCTGTCCGAGCCCGTGATGCTCCCCTCGCTACTCGAGAGCAGCGGCCTGCACGATCAGCGGGTGCTGGTCGTCGACGACGTCGCAGACACCGGAAAGACGCTCAAACTTGTCGACGACTTCTGCGAGCAACAGGGTCGCGTCGCCGAGGTCCGCAATGCGGTGATCTACCAGAAGCCGCACACCATCACGACTCCTGACTACTGCTGGCGCACCACGGACAGGTGGATCAACTTCCCGTGGTCGGTCGACCCGCCGGTCGTCGGCACGCGCAACTCCAGCAGCGAATCAAACCCCTAGCGCGGCGTTCGGTACCGGCGACGGCCAGAATTTCGCGCCGTGTAGAAACGACTCATGCGCGCAATCCAGGTGACACATCATGGCGGTCCCGAGGTGCTCAACTACGGGACGGTCGACGACCCCATCCCCGCTCCCGACGAGGTGATCGCGCGGACCAGCGCGATCGGGGTCAACTTCATCGATACCTATCTGCGACGCGGCATGTACCCGTCGACCCCGCCGTACGTCCCGGGCACCGAGGGAGCGGGCGAGATCGTCGCGGTCGGCAGCGAGGTCACCGACCTCGAGCCGGGTCAACGAATCGCGTGGGTCGACGCACCAGGCTCGTACGCCGAGCTCGTTGCGGTACGCGCCGCACGCGCCATTCCGGTCCCCGACGGTGTTCCCGACGTCGTCGCAGGCTCGACGATGCTGCGCGGCCTCACCGCCCACTATCTGCTCGACGGCAGTGCACACCCGGCTTCCGGTGACACGATCCTGCTCCACGCGGGCGCCGGCGGCGTCGGCCTGATCCTGACGCAGCTCGCCAAGCGTCGCGGCATCACGGTGATCACCACGGTGTCGACAGACGAGAAGGCAGCGTTGTCGACGCAGGCAGGTGCCGACCACGTTCTGCGATACGGTGACGACCTCGTCGGACAGGTTCGTGAGCTCACCGACGGCAAGGGCGTGCCGGTGGTGTACGACGGCGTCGGAGCCGACACCTTCGAACAGTCACTGGCCTCGACTGCGGTGCGCGGGATCGTCGTCGTGTTCGGGGCGGCGAGCGGACCTGTCCCGCCGTTCGATATCCAGCGACTCAACCCGGCAGGCTCACTGTCGGTGACGCGCCCGACGCTCGGCCATTTCATCGCGAACACGGACGAATTGCGTTGGCGTTCGGGTGAATACTTCGACGCCGTTCTCGACGGCCTCGATGCCCGAGTCGGTCAGGAATATCGCCTTGCCGACGCCGCCCAGGCCCAAATCGACCTGGAGAACCGGATCACCACGGGAGCAACCGCACTCATTCCGTGAGGCGATCACGCCGACCTGCGGCCACTCGTCAGAAGTAGCTGGCGATGGTCGGCAGGTTGACGACGGCGTCGATGGCAAGTCCGCAGAACAGCGCCGCGAGGTATTCGTTCGACTGCAGGAACACCTTCAACGGTGCCACCTCGACGCCGCGTCGGGTGTCGCGGTAGAGCTTGTGCACACGGTTGAGGAACCACACGCCTGCCAGCACCGCGACGCCCGCGTAGATCCAGCTCGCGGCTCCGATGAGCAGGAACGAGCAGATCACGGTGAGCCACGTATAGATGAGGATCTGGCGGGTGACGTGCTCTTCGGTGGCGATCACCGGCAGCATCGGCACGCCTGCGGCTTTGTAGTCCTCGCGGTAGCGCATCGCCAGTGCCCAGGTATGCGGCGGGGTCCAGAAGAAGATCACACCGAACAGCACGATCGGCTGCCAACTGAGCGAACCTGTGACCGCTGCCCATCCGACCAGCGTCGGCATGCACCCGGCTGCTCCACCCCACACCACGTTCTGCCAGGTGCGGCGTTTGAGGATCAGGGTGTAGACCCCGACGTAGAAGATGATCGTGGCAGAAACCAGAAGCGCACTCAGAAGGTTCGCCGACCACCACAGGACAGCGAACGACGCCACCCAGAGCAGCAATCCGAAGATCAACGCATTGGTTCTCGTCACCGCGTGACGGGCCAGCGGACGCTTCGCGGTGCGTCGCATCTTCTTGTCGATGTCGGCGTCGACGACCATGTTGAGCGTATTGGCGCTCGCCGCACCCAACCAACCACCAAGCAGCGTGAACGCGATGATTCTGAGGTCGACGTGTCCACGATCTGCCTGCAGCATGACCGGGATCGTCGCCACCAGCAGCAATTCGATGACACGAGGCTTGGTGAGCGCGATGTACGCCATCACCGTGCCGCGTACGCGAGCGACGAAACTCGTGTCGGCGGTCGTGTTCGATTCGCTGACGGGGCGGTCAGAATCCACCTCGGACGTGCCGCGAGAAGTGGCGGAACCATCTCCGCTCACACGCTCACCGATCCTCACGTCAACTCCCCTGCCCCGCCGACGATTCGGCTCGCGGGCATTTCCGACTACTACTCAGCATGGTAGACGCTGGGGTGTTCGATCAAAGAATTGAGTCTCCGCGCCGTAGCCGACCTGCGGAGACCGGCTGACATGACGATCGTTACCGGCCACCCCCCACACCGACGGCACCGGCCGATTACTCTGGTCATCGTGGGTCGAAAGGCCCTGCATCAGCACTCGGACGCAACGCCCGCGAGTTGGCGTTCGCCCGACGCACCAGCACCACACGCATCACGCAGGCACCCCAACACGTACAGGAGACGGCACACGTGGCTGATACCGACGAGATCCGCGAACGCACCACGGCGGCTTACCCAGACGACTGGTCCGACGTGGACACACGCGCGGTCAACACCGCCCGAGTACTCGCCGCCGACGCCGTGCAGAAGGTCGGCAACGGACACCCCGGTACCGCGATGAGTTTGGCGCCGCTCGCGTACACGTTGTTCCAGCGAGTCATGCGCCACGATCCCGTCGACACCACGTGGGTCGGCCGCGACCGCTTCGTCCTCTCGTGCGGCCACTCGAGTCTGACTCTCTACATCCAGCTCTATCTCGGCGGGTTCGGTCTCGAACTCTCCGACCTCGAGGCCCTGCGCACGTGGGATTCACTCACCCCGGGGCACCCGGAGTTCCGGCACACCAAGGGCGTCGAGATCACCACCGGCCCTCTCGGACAGGGTCTGGGGTCTGCGGTCGGCATGAGCATGGCTTCGCGCTATGAGCGCGGTCTGTTCGATCCCGACGCCGCTCCCGGTGCCAGCCCGTTCGACCACTTCATCTATGTGATCGCCTCCGACGGCGACATCGAAGAGGGAGTGACGTCCGAGGCATCATCGCTCGCCGGTACGCAGGAGCTGGGCAATCTGATCGTGTTCTACGACCAGAACCAGATCTCGATCGAGGACGACACCACCATCGCACTCGGTGAGAACACCCCACTGCGCTACGAGGCGTACGGCTGGCATGTACAGACCGTCGAGAGCGGCGAGGACGTCGTCGCCATCGAGGCCGCGATCGAGGCGGCCAAGAAGGTCACCGACAAGCCGTCGCTCATCTGCCTGCGGACGATCATCGGTTACCCGGCGCCGGACAAGATGAACACCGGCGCCGTACACGGCTCGGCGCTCGGCGCCGACGAGGTCGCCAAGACGAAGGAAGCTCTCGGCTTCGATCCGGACAAGACCTTCGACGTCTCCGAAGAGGTCATCGGCCACACCCGCAAACTCGTCGAGCGGGGTGTCGAGGCCAAGGAGACGTGGACGAAGGCGTTCGACGCCTGGGCGAGCTCGAACCCCGACAACAAGAAGCTCTTCGACCGACTCCAGGCTCACGAGCTGCCCGACGGATGGCGCGATGTCCTGCCGACCTGGGCTCCCGGCGACAAGGACCTCGCGACCCGCGCGGCGTCGGGAAAGGTTCTCTCGGCGCTCGGCGGGATCCTCCCGGAGCTGTGGGGCGGTTCGGCCGACCTCGCGGGTTCGAACAACACCACGATCGACGGGGCGGCCTCGTTCGGTCCCACCGCGATCTCGACCAAGAAGTGGTCAGCCAACCCGTACGGCCGCACGCTGCACTTCGGTATCCGCGAGCATGCGATGGGCGCAATTCTCTCCGGCATCGTGCTGCACGGCCC
>NZ_DLSO01000191.1:0-8762 GCF_002500165.1 Gordonia sp. UBA7860
CCTATCCGTGCACCAGGCCCGTCCGATCTCGCGGAATGGGCTACGCCCGTCGTCGGAATGCCAGTCAAGGACCTGCATCGACGGTTGGATGCCGTGTCCGAAGGCTTTGATGCTGTCGTTATAGATACGCCACCGATGGAGTCCGGCCGTGGGATCGTGACCTCGGCCGTGCGGGTGGCTACGCATATCGTGATCCCGATGTCGCCGACGCCTATGGACTTCGATCGGTTGGGCGCAGTCCTCGAGTTGGTCGAAGACGTCGGCCCCGTGCGTGCGGCTTCACCGGTCGTTGCCGCGCTGCTGACGCGAGTCGTGACCAACTCGGCGTCGGCAGAGGTTTACCGCACTGCGGCGAGCGACGTAGTGCCCGTCCTGCCTGCACGCGTTGCGCGGTTGGAGCGATTCGCGCAGGCCTTCGGGTGCCCGATTGACGACGCACTCAACACCGCATATGGCGACGCGCTAACCCAGTTGCTCGACATGGAGGTCGCGCGGCCATGACTTCACGAGCTGAACAGATCCGCGCCCAGGCGTCGCGTGTTGCGTCCCAGCCGTCGACCCGGTCAGCGGCGGCCGCGAAAGCGACGAGTCAGAGTGCGATGCCGGCTGTGTCGAGGCGGGTCGGCAAGACGGTCAACCTCGATGCGGACCTCAACCAACGAGTGCTGGCTTGGCAGGCCGACGCAGCTCATGCCCTGGGGGTGCCTCGCGTGACGTTCCAGTCCGTCGTCGATGCGTTGCTCTCGGAACTCTTGGACGACGATCTGCTTGCGAGGCGTGTACGCGAATCCGTGGCCGCCGAGTACGTGGAGACCGAATGCTGAGGCACCTCCCGAATGATGGCGGGGACGCAAGGGAAGACGGCGGAGCGTCACGTCAGTCTCAATCCGACATCACTTTGGCTACGGGTAGGTAAACGTGACTGGTGACCATGGGTCGATGCCGTATTTGACAGGCGCTCAACATATTTGGTGAACATTGCCGGAGTTTTGGGGTTGGGCTGATTGGGGTGTGGTGCGCCGAGACGCAGTGGCGTGGTGTTTCAAAACCCATGTCCAAAACTTCTGATGAACTCCAAACATGTTTGTACGTATGAACTTTGACAGGTTGCTCGCCATAGATGTGCATAGCATTGCGTTCATGAGCGCAGGCATGAATCAATCTGGAGATCGAGGATCGTTCGTCTCCATCTCCGAGGTGGCGGAAATCTACGGGGTGCATCCCACCACCGTCCGTCGCTGGATCATGGAGGGTCGGATCGAGGCTCAGCGCGTCGGTTCTCGGCTCATTCGTCTCGATCTCGAGTCCGTCTATCGGAAGCTCGGTCGACCGACGCCGTCAGATGTCTAAGCACGGATTGTCGAGGTGTCCTGTGCGATCCAGCCGGACGAAAAGTTGCTGTCGGCGATCTCATTAACTCGGCAGGCGTTGTCAGGCCTCGTGAGCGTCTGTGGGTTCGAGGAACTCCAGTCGATTGCCGAATGGATCGGTTGCGTAGAAGCGTCTGAAGCCAGGGAAGTCGTCGTCAAACTGCACGCGGTGTCCGGCGGCAACGAGTTTGGTCGCTCAGCGCGTCCAAGCCGTCAACCAGGATTCCGGGATGGGCTTTGCTGGCTGGCCGGAAATCGGGCTCGACGCCGAGGTGTAGTCGAGGCCACCAGCACGAAACCAAGCGCCACCCCGTTGGGCGAGAACGGGTGGTTTCGCGATCTCTGTCATGCCGAGAACGCCGACGAAGAACTCGCGCGCTCGGGCTTCCTCGCCATGGGGCATGGCCAGTTGCGCATGATGTAGACCCGCAAACATAATCCGATTCTCCACTGGTCGTCGAGACGATGTGAGGTTGCGCGCTGCATGGGCATCGGCTCGGGTTCGGGGTGACGCTATACATGTGTTGTCGCCAACTGTTGTACTCCTTGCCACGGTCGACGGTTCGGACGTTGTTGTAGGTGTTCACTGCGAGATAGAAAGCGGCTCTACGCGGACATTGACGCTTCGTTCGGAGAGGATGCAGAAGTGTTTCGTGACGAGGTGACCGCCAGGTATGCCGCGGAGTTGACGGACGTCGACGGTGCTGAGTTCGAGGACTTCGTGAGCCGGGAAACTGAGAGGCTGACCGCGCAGTTTGCGGCGTTGCAAGCTGATCTGGAGACCCAGCTTCGCGACGAAGCGCGGGCGCGGCTGGGTCGACCACTGGAGTACATGGAGACGGTAAGCGTGCTCAGCCAAGCGCGACAGCGCGCGAGCGAAGAAGTGCGGTCGCAACTCTGGGAGGGCTACGTGCCGACACTTCTCGCGGACGAGGATGAGCCCGAACTGAACGTTGTGAACACGATCGAGGTGAGCGCGGAGACCGAGGCATTGCTCGAGCGGGTCTGGCCGCACACGGGTCCGGCGTGGCAGGTCAGCGCAGAACTGATCGTAGAGATGCGGATCGCCGACGGTCTGCCGATTCCGACGGCTTCTGGTCATCCGCTCGCGACCACGTTGGCTGCGATGGTCGATCAAGACATCGCGCACGATATCGACATCCTCTCGCGTGCGCGGCGTACGAAAACCTAACTGCGTCGCCGACAAGTTTGGAGCCCGCGCACGCGGCTTCGTTGTCCCCAATTGCTGTGCCTGTGCCCCGTTGTTCGCAACGACTGCCGTACTGCAAGAGGTCTCACGCTGTGGCACCAACGCACGTGCCAAGCGTTGCGAGTTGTGATCGGCCGCCAGAAGGAACTTCGCACCTTGCGTTCGTGTCTGTTCCCGCTGCGCGCTGCGCGGCGGACTGTCGAGTCGAGCGGCTTCCTATGCGTCCGCTACGAGCGACGCTGTTGACGTCGAATCCGTTGCTGCGCAGACTAACCCACATGGGTTAGTGCCTTCGGCCTGACGCGTTCCGCGCAGAGCAAGCTATATACTTGGGTACCCCAAGTAGGAGATCGGTGCTGGCGCTGCGCTGGCCGATCTGCCACACCTTGGGAAGGCGGTGGGTCTCCATATCTGGAGTCGCTGCGCTGGCCGGAAGTGAGGAGTGGCGATGAGCGAGGAAGGTGCGGAGCCGAAATCGCGTCGGCGAAGCCGCCAGTCCAACGTGCCTGGTGGCCGACACGTCGTCCACAAGGTGAAGGTGACGCCCGACCAGGAACGTCGGCTGCAAGAGCGCGCGCACGACGCGCGGGTGACGGTTCCGCGACTGATGGTGGAAGAGGCATTGGCCGACCAGATCGGACAGACCGCGACTGCACGCCACGATCTCGCGGTCGAGTTGTTCGGCGCATACCGCTTGCTGGCGTCGATCGCCAACAACGTCACCCAGATCGCGAAGGCGACGAATCCGGACGGCGAATGGCAGGAGGAATGCGCCGCAACGTTGACTGCGGTTCGGCGGACTGGGCAACGGGTGCGTGCCGTGTTTGAGGCGCAAGAATCCACATGATGCCGAACATCACGCGTGGCTCGAGCATGATCGGGCTACTCGGGTACCTTGTCGGCCCCGGTAATGCCAACGAGCACACCGAGCCGCACCTGGTCGCCGGCGATTCGGCGATCATGGCGTGGCATGACGACGCGGTGCTCGATCGGGCTACTGCACGCGACATCGCACGACAGATTGATCAGCCTCGCCGGGTTTTCAAGACCGAGGTGACGGTTCCCAAACGGCGGTGGGACGAGCGTGAACAGCGCAGGGTCGTCGTGCGGGACGACGACGGGAAACAGGTACGGCAGAACGCACACGTGTGGCACTGTTCGCTGTCACTCAAGGCCCCGGTGTACGCGGTCGATCCTGCGACCGGCGGACGCACGGCGGAGCTTGTCGACGGTGAGTCGGCAATCACCGACGAACTGTGGGGCGACATCGCACGTGACTTCATGCGCGAGATGGGTTTCACCGAGGAAGGACTGGTACCCGTGCGGTGGGTGGCCGTGCATCACGGTCTGAGCAAGAAAGGCAACGACCACATTCATCTTGCGGCGTCGATGGTCCGCGAAGACGGCACCAAAGTCTCGTCGCACAACGACTTCGCACGCGCTCAGCGAGCATCGGCGAGGTTAGAGCGCAAGTACGGACTCGCGGTCACTTCGGGCCGTGCGGCTGGGGCCGCAACGACGCCGGCCCATTCGCGCGCTGAGGAGAACATCGGCGCCGGGAAGGGAAACGAACCGGCTCGACGCACACTGGCCCGCGACGTTCGTGCATGCGCGACGGCGGTCACTTCGGAGGCTGAGTTTGTCCGGCAGGTCCGCGCGCTCGGACACCTGATCCGTCCGCGCTACGCCGCGGGTACCGACGACGTCGTGCAGGGCTACTCGGTGGCTCTGGCACCGCGACACGAGGCCGGATCGCGCGACTTCGACGCGCGTCCGGTCTGGTTCGGCGGTGGACGATTGGGAAAGGACCTGACGCTGCCGAGAATGCGACTTGGATGGTCAGATTCACCGAGAGCTGCGCTGGAAGCGGCGGGAGAATGGCGACGCGCTAAGCGTGGGCGCGAGCCCCTTAAACAAGCCCGCCATACGCGACGCCACGTACGCGATATGGACCCGTTGTACCGCCGTGCGCACGACGACCTCGCGCAGTGGACCCAGTACCTCGGCACTATCGCGGTCGACGATCACGCGAGCTGGGCGAGCGCGGCCGGGCAGACAGCCGGAGTGTTCGCGGCGTGGTCGGTCCGGATCGAGGAGCGGCCTGGACCGTTGGCGCGGGCCGCCGACGCACTCGGTGCGTCAGCAGCTAGGGGTCACGGTAGTAATGGCGCAAAAAACAACGAAGTTCGCGTAGTGCCTGGTCAGCGGGTAGACGGACGCTCTTGTTGGTGGCCGCTATCGGTGGCTGCGGTCGGGGCCGATGAGGCTGGTGATGCCGCGCATGGCTGCCGGTGAGGGTTTGAAGTAGCGGCGTAGGTTCTCGGGTTTGCGGTGGCGGGACTTGGCCATCAGCTCCACCAGGCTGGCACCGGCCTCGCCGAGATGCGTCAGGCCGGAATGCCGAAGTTCGTGCAGATCCCAACCGGTGCCGGGCCCATTCGTCGCGGTGGCGGCATCCAGCACGGCGCGGGCCTGGCCGTAGGACAGCCGGGCCAGCCCGGTGTCGGGGCAGATGTCCCGGTCGGCGGCGGCCTTTCCGGGGCCCGGTCGGCGGTGGGTGACGAACAGCGGTCCGCGGGTGCGGCCCTTGGTGAGGCGTGGCAGGAGCCGGGCGGTGCCCGCGTCCCAGTACACGAGCTCGTGCGCGTACTCGTGGTAGGTGGCACCGCGGCGGCGGGTGCGGGGCTTGGCGCCCTTGGACTTCACCGGGCAACACCGCCCGGCCAGATCGAGGTCCTCGATGTTGACCTGGAGCAGTTCCTCGGTGCGGGCGCAGGTTTCGTAGAGCATCCGCCACAGCGTCTTCTCCCGGAGGTCGATGTCGCGGCGGGCGATGAGCCGGTCGATCGCGGTGCGCGAGTGCACCGGGGTGGTGGAGTCCGGTGGAGTGGAGCGTTTCACCCAGGCCGGGACCGCCGGGGCGGTGTGGCCGTGCTCGCGGCACCACGCCAGCCACGACGCGACCGCGGCGCGGCGGGCGTTCCAGGTGTTGACTGCTGAGGAGCCCCACAGGGTTTCGAGGGTTTCACCGATCTCATCGTCGGCGACGTCGGCCAGCCGCCGGGTCTCGCCGAGCGTGGCGGTGGTCTTGTCGACGGCGATGCCGTAGGCGCGGCGGGTGTTCGGGGAGCCGATCGAGTCGAGGAAGCTGTCGCCGGCGGCGCGGACGGTGATCCCGGACGGCACGGTGGTACCTCCCTCACTGGGCTTGCCGCAGATAACAGGTCCGCGTCGCGCACCGCCGGAGCGGAGTCGGCGCAGGCCGGATGTCATGATGCTACAGATAACAGGGTGTTATCCGTGGCAGTCGGAAAATGGCCTCACCCGAGTACCGGGCGATGCTCATGGGGTGTCTATGCGCCGATTTCGCGGTGGACGCCGCCGGCGGCGGTGTTGACCGCTTCGGCGAGGGTGGGGTGGATGTGGATGGCTTGGGCGAGTTGGGTGTAGGTGGCGCCGGTGGTCATGGCGATGACGGCCTCGTGAACGAGGTTCCCGCCGTCGGGTCCGGCGATGTGGCAGCCGAGGATACGGTCGGTGGCGGCGTCGGCGACGAATTTGACCAGGCCGCGGGTGTTGCCGATGGCGCGGGCTTTCACGACGCCGGTGAAGTCCTGGCGCCCGACGACGACGTCGTAGCCGGCGGCGCGGGCGGCAGGTTCGGTGAGCCCGACGGCGCCGACTTCGGGGTCGGTGAACACCGCGTGCGGCACGATGCGCCCGGTTGTGGTGCGGTCCTGGCTTCGGAATATGGTGCGGTAGACGATGTCGGCGTCGTCGCGGGCGGTGTGGGTGAACATGGGCCCGCCGCGCAGATCGCCGAGCGCCCAAACATTTTCGGCGTCGGTGCGCAGGGAGGCGTCGACGGTGAGGAAGCCCTGTGGGTCGGGTTCGAGACCGAGGTACTCGAGGCCGAGATTGTCGCTGTTGGGGGTGCGTCCTGTCGCGATCAGCAGGTGGCTGCCGGTGATGTCGTCGGCTTCGCTGCCGGTGCAGCCGAGCCGGATGTTCCCGGTGGTGCCGGTGGCCGCGGTGCAGGTGGTGCCGGTGAGCACGGTGATGCCGTCGGCGGTCATGCCCTCTCTGACGGCGGCGGAGATGTCGGGGTCCTCGCCGGGCAGCAGCCGGTCGGCGCGTTGGATGAGGGTGACCTCGGAGCCGAATCGCGGGAACATTTGGGCGAACTCGCAGCCGACGTAGCCTCCGCCGACGACGAGCAGATGTGAGGGCAGGTCGGTGAGGTCCAGCAGGGTGCGGGAAGTGAAGTAGGGGACGGTGTCGAGGCCGTCGATGGCGGGGATGGTGCTGCGGGTGCCGGTGACCAGCAAGATCCGGTCGGCGGTCAGGTCGGTGCCGTCGACGGTGAGTGTGCGGGGTGCGGTGAAATGTCCTGTGGCGTGGTAGAAGTCGAGGTCCGTTGATTTCTCGACGGTGCGGTAGGAGCCCGCGCGGATGGAGTCGACGATGGTGTTCTTGCGGTCGACCACGGCGGCCAAATCGACGGTGACCGGTCCGGGTAGGCGGACCCCGAATTCGGCGGCGCGGCGCGCCTGGTGCGCCACGGCGGCGGAGGCGATCATGGTCTTGGTGGGGATGCAGCCGCGGTTGAGGCAGGTCCCGCCGAGCAGTTCTTTCTCCACGAACGCGACGCGGCCGTGCCGGGCCGCGCGCAGCGCGAGCGGCAGGCCGGCCATGCCGCCGCCGAGTACCAGGGTGTCGTAGCGTTCGCTCATGTGCTCGGTGCCTTTCCTCGATCGAATCGCTCTGGAAGGGGTACGGCAGTCGACCGGTCGGCGCGGTCAGCGCGCGTGTTTCTCCTCGATTGTGGCGGGTGCGGGGGCGCAGCAGTCGTTGTCGGGGGTGGCGTCGCGGTGTCGGGCCTGGGTGTTGCGGGCAACGACGGTGGCGGCAAGCGTGGCGGCCACGGCCGCCACGGCGAGAATGATGACCGTGCCGGTGTGGTTTTGAATCCAGATGCTCACCGCGGCGGACCAGGCGGTGGAGCCCATCGCGGCACCACCGGTACTGCCGATAGCGGCGGGCCACCAATACCAGACGAGGTAGGCGCCGGTAGCGACGAGCACGACGGCGGTGATGCGGGTGCCGTGGCGGGCGAGCACCGCGAGGTAGCGGGTGGCAGCGGTGCCCGCCGCGGCGGTGGCGAGGCTGACCAGCAGCAAGACCGTCGCGGCCCCGGCGGCGTAGACGGCGAACACCACCAGCAGCGCTGCCCATCCGGCGGTGGCCTGGGCTTGGGCGATCACGGCGAGCAGCACCCCGAAGGTGCACGACAGCGACGCGGCCGCATAGCCGGCACCGGCGGCCACCATACCGGTGGTGGTCATCGATGCGCGGGGCGGGCGCTGAGCGCGGCGGGGCAGGCGCAGGCCAAGGCCACGGCCGGTGAGCATGACCAGCCCGAGCACCGCCAGCGCCGCGCCGACGGCCAGGCCGAGGCGGGGGGCCGCGGCGATGAGCGCGCGGGCGCCGGCGCTGACGGCCAGGCCCGCCGCGGCGAGGGTGCCCGCGAATCCGAGGGTGAGCGCGGTCCCGGCGCGCAGGGCGCGCGCCATGCGGACCGGGAACGCGTCGGTGGTGGTGTCGCCGAGGGTGTGGGTGATCCAGGCGGGCAGCAGCGCGAATCCGCACGGGTTGACCGGGGCGAGCATCCCGGCGGTGAACGCCAGCGCCAGCAGTCCGCCCATCACGCCGCTCCCGCGTCGCGCAGTGCGGTGGTGATCTGGTCGGCGGACGGGTCGGTGGCGCGGTAGGTGACCTTGCCCGCCGGATCGACCACGACCAGCGTCGAGAGCGACGCCACCGAGAGTCGTGTGGTGAGGGTGGCGCCGGTGTCGATCACGGCGGGCAGCGCCTGGGTGCCGGTGAAGTCCTGGAACCCGGCCACCGTCTGCGCGGATTCACCCGGATCCATGTCGACCAGCACGAACGACGCCTTGTCGCCGAGTTGTCCGGCCGCCTGCGCCACCGATTTCGCGCCGCCCACGCATTCGCCGCAGCCGACGGAGAAGAAGAACAACGCGGTCGGCTTGTCACCGGGCACGCTGATGGAGGTGCCGGTGACGGTGTCGACCTGCACCGGCGCCACCGGATCCTGCGCCGTCGTGTCGGTCGAGGTGCACCCGGTGAGGGCCAGGGCTGCGGACAGCGCCAGCGCGGCGGCG
>NZ_DLSO01000190.1:0-14404 GCF_002500165.1 Gordonia sp. UBA7860
TGCGGGGCATTACTGCATTCAGAAGCATTTACAGTTCACTCACGCGGGTGCTCCGGGTCGCTGCGGATTCCGCACCAGGACCCCGCAGGGCATAGATTGAGAGTCATGAACGATCGCGATCGGGGACAAGACAGACGAGGCCGCGGGCGTGGGGCGGACAGTCGCGGGCGTGGGCCTGATGGACGAGGACGCGTGTCGGATCGACGCGGTTCGGACCGGCGGGGCTCGGAAGGTCGGCCGGCGGGTCCGCCGTTGCCCGACGACGTCGTGGCATCGGATCTCGACCAAGAAGTCCGTCGGGATCTGCTGACGCTGGACAAGGCAAACGCAGATCGGGTTGCGCGTCACCTGGTGATGGTCGCTCAACTTCTCGACTCCGATCCGGACTTGGCGCTTGCTCACGCACGCGCAGCGCGGGAACGCGCCTCCAGGGTCGGATTGGTCCGTGAAACCGCAGGAATCGCGGCGTACAACGCCGGTGAATGGCAGGAAGCTCTGACCGAGTTGCGTGCCGCACGCAGAATCAATGGCGGTACATCTCTTCTGCCGTTGATCGCCGACGCGGAACGCGGGCTCGGCCGCCCAGAACGTGCCATCGAAATCGCTCGTAGTGAAGAGGGCCGCTCGCTCACCGGCGACGAGGCGACGGAAATGCACATCGTCGAGGCGGGCGCTCGCATCGATGCCGGCGAACCCGCGAAAGCACTCGTCACGCTTCAGGCGGAAGATCTGGCACCGGGGCGGACCGGCACGATGGCCGCACGGCTGTTTTACGCCTATGCATCCGCACTGTTGGCCGCTGACCGTCGCGATGATGCAGTGACCTGGTACATGAATGCCGCCGCCGCGGACGTCGACGATGCCACCGATGCGGAGTTCCGCCTGATGGAGCTCTCGGAGGACATGAGTCCCGACACCGCATCGGAAGGCGAGAATTCCGATGGCGGAGATGTCGTCGACGTTGTAGGTGCCCCCAAAGACATCGAAGAGACCGACACCGTGGGTGGGGCCGCTGGTGGTGCAGAATCCGTGTCGGAGACCTCCAGCGCGCCTGCGCAACCCGCAACGACATCGGCTACAGAATCATCCGAGCAGGCACCTGCTCCCTCGAGCACGGCGTCGACGGCTACGACTCCTGTGCAAGCTCCTGAACCGTCGACGCCGGCGGCGAAGCGTTCGAACGCATCCTCGCCGGAGCCGCAGGCTCCGCCGGAAGGGTCGCTGGCCGATCACTACGAGGCGTTGCTCCTCGATCTCGACGGCACCGTGTTCGCAGGCAAGGAGCCGACCCATGGAGCGCGAGAAACCCTCGACGCTCTCGACCTTCCCCAGATCTTCGTCACCAATAACGCGAGCCGACGTCCGAATGAGGTTGCAGCACATCTCGCTTCGATGGGTTTCTCGGCGACCGAGGATCAGGTTGTGACAAGCGCGCAGACTGCGGCTCGTCTGCTTTCCGAACACGTGCAGCCAGGCTCGCGTGCGCTCGTGCTCGGTACGGACGGACTGGCGCAGGAGGTGCGCGAGGTCGGAGTCGGAGTCGCGAGGAGCGCCGACGACCGTCCAGCCGCCGTGATCCAGGGATTCTCGCCGGATACGAACTGGTCGACGCTGTCGGAGGCCGCTCTCGCGATCCGCGCGGGTGCGCTGTGGATTGCCACCAACACGGACGCGACGTTGCCCTCCGAGCGTGGACTGCTTGTCGGAAACGGGTCACTGGTCGCCGCTGTCGCCAACGCGACCGGCGCCGAACCTCTCGTCGCGGGTAAGCCTGCTGCACCGCTGATGGCGGATGCGATGAAGCGTAGCGGAGTCACCAATTCGCTGGTCGTCGGCGATCGACTCGACACGGACATCCAGGGAGCGCATTCGGTGGGCCTCGACAGCGCGCTCGTCCTGACAGGTGTCAGCACTCCGAAGGATCTGCTACTTGCGCCACCCGAGCAGCGACCCTCACACGTGATCGACGATCTGACGGGCCTGCTGGACGACGAGGCGTCGGTCCGAATCGGAGTCCAGCCGGACTGGAGCGTCACGGTGTCCGGTTCGACCGTCACGGTGACTGCCACCGGGGAGCAGCCCGCGCACGCCGCGCTTCTGCCTGCACTCGCGAACACCGCGTGGGCACTGATCGACGGCCGCGACGTCGACGCCGAGGCGGTGGATCCATCAGATGTCACGATCACGAGCGACGATCCGAATGTTCGAGCGCAGATCGACAAGCTCGGCGTCGGTGACCTGCGCTAGCGTGGTCGTGTCATGAACAACCAGCAACCGCGCCCCGTTCCCGGTGCACATCTGCGGCCCGGGTCGCAGATGGCCGCACCCTCCGACGTTGCGTCCGAGCCACAGATACCGGTCACGGAGTCGGTCCAGTCGTTGCTCGACGAGGTCGACCACATTCGCGAGCAGGCAGGCGACACCTTCGATCTCGCGGCGCTCGCGCGGCAGACCGAATTGCTGGAGAAGGCTCATGACGTGCTCACCGCAGCGTTGGCCGAGGTCGATCCCCGATGACAGCCAACCTGTCGAGGATCATCAACCTGTTCGGGGCCCACTGAGTGGCTACGCGCGCAAGGCTCGACGCCGAGCTCGTCCGCCGGAAGTTGGCGCGCTCGCGAGAGCAGGCTCGTGAGCTGATCGAGGCGGGGCAGGTCACCGTGAATGGGGTGCTCGCCGCGAAACCCGCTACCAATGTGTCGCGCGACACCCCCATCCTCGTCTCCGACGACGGTCCCCGCGACGACTGGGCGTCACGGGGTGCGCACAAACTGCTCGGTGCACTCGAACGATTCGAGCCGCAGGGTTTGAGTATCGCCGACAAGCGCTGTCTCGACGCGGGGGCGTCGACCGGAGGGTTCACGGACGTTCTGCTTCGACGTGGAGCGGCCGAGGTCGTAGCGGTGGATGTCGGCTACGGGCAGCTCGTCTGGCGGCTCCAGTCCGACGATCGTGTCGACGTGCACGACCGTACCAACGTTCGTCACCTGAACGCCGACGACATCGGGGGCCCCGTCGACATCGTCGTAGCCGACCTCTCGTTCATCTCGCTGTCGCTGGTCTTGCCGGCCTTCGCCGCGAGTGTCCGGCCTGGCGCCGACCTCTTGCCCATGGTCAAACCGCAGTTCGAGGTCGGTAAGGACCGGGTGGGCTCCGGTGGCGTTGTGCGCGACCCCGAGTTGCGTGCCGAGGCGGTGTACCACGTCGCGCGGGACGCAGCGAAGCTCGGGCTGATCACCAGGGACGTCGTGGCGAGCCCGCTGCCGGGGCCGTCGGGCAACGTCGAGTATTTCTTGTGGCTGACATACCGTCCCACTGACCACCACGCACGGGCCGACGTTCCCTCGAGCGATACTTTCGGGGAGACTGGTGGCGGCGCACACGATGTCGCCGACATTGCGGATGATGCGCAGCTGCGGGGGATGATCCACCGTGCCGTCGACGAGGGACCTCGCTGAGTGTGCCTGCAGATCGGGAATGGTGAAAGGAACTCGGGAACTGTGAAAGGAACAGGGTGATCGACGAATCAGTGGTCGCCGTGTCCGGTCAGCGCGAGTTCATGGTGGTGGCGCACACCGGACGTGCCGTGGTGACCCGTACGGTCGAATCGATCGCACGCCACTGCGCAGCCGCGGGCGTCGGCCTACGCATCATCGACCACGACCTCACTGCCGATAACCCCGCAACGCAGGACGACGTCGACCTCCGTGGACGAGACGATCGAGCAGGTCCCGACGACGCGAGCGACGACGATCCCGCCGACCGCGATCACGGCCCCAGGCGGCCTCCGAGCCACCCGCTCGACATCGACGGACTCCGCGAACTCGGTGCAGACGTCACCGTCGCGATGGGCGACCCGGAATCGGCCGTGGGGTGCGAGGTGGTGATCGTGCTCGGGGGCGACGGAACATTCCTACGCGCAGCAGAACTCGCCTATCCGGCGGGTGTTCCGGTGCTCGGAATCAACCTCGGACACATCGGTTTTCTCGCCGAAGCCGAGGCCAATCGCATCGACGACGTGATGGCCCAGCTGATCTCGCGTGATTACCGCGTCGAACCGCGCATGACCCTCGACATCTCGATCAGCCATCCGACCAAACCGGACGAGGTGCGTCGTAGCTGGGCACTCAACGAGGTCGCCATCCTCAACCGAACCAATAACGGCGTCCTCGAGTTGGTGACCGAAGTAGACGGTCGGCCGGTGTCCGCGTTCGGAGCCGACGGTGTACTCGTGTCGACACCGACAGGATCGACTGCCTACGCCTTTTCCGCCGGCGGGCCCGTGATGTGGCCCGACCTCGAAGCGATCCTGATCGTTCCGAGCAATGCGCATGCGCTGTTCGCCCGGCCGATGGTGACCAGCCCTCGGTCGCGGATCGCGGTGGAGATCGACAAGCACGGACGGTCGGCGATCGCCCTGTGCGACGGTCGACGCCAGATCTTCGTCCCTGCTGGCGGACGCGTCGAAGTGGTCCGCAGCGACCGATCGGTGCTGTGGGTACGCATCGATTCCGATCCGTTCGCCGACCGGCTCGTGACTAAATTCGACCTGCCGGTGACCGGTTGGCGCGGGCGGCAGGGTGAGGGGAACTAGTGCTCGAAGAGCTGTCGATCTCCGGCCTCGGCGTCATCGATCAGGCCGCCGCACAATTCAGTCCCGGTTTCACCGTGCTGACGGGCGAGACCGGTGCAGGCAAGACGATGATCGTGACCAGTCTGCGCCTGCTCTCAGGGGCGCGTGCCGACGCCGGGCGAGTGCGTTCGGGAAGCCAGAAGGCCACCGTCGAAGGGCGGTTCCGACTCGCTGATTCCGCCGACGCCGCCACGCGAGCCGCCGTCGCCGACATCGTCGAATCCGCTGGTGCAGAATTCGATGACGACGGCTCGGTCATCGTGGTCCGCACCGTCGGCTCCGACGGTCGTTCGCGCGCGCACCTCGGCGGGCGGTCGGTGCCGGTCGGTGTGATGGGCAGGTTCACGGGTGCGCTGCTGACGATTCACGGCCAGAACGATCAACTGCGTCTCCTCCGCCCTGACCATCAGCGTGACGCCCTCGACAGTTTTGCCGGAGACAAGGCGGCCGCCGCGCTGAAGCGGTATCGCTCAGCGCGCGAGAGATGGGTCGCGGTTCTCGACGAACTCGACGCGCGACGCGCCAACCATCGTGAACTCGCGCAGGAGGCCGACCGACTGCGCTTCGGCATCGACGAGATCGCCGCTGTCGACCCGCAGCCGGGAGAAGATGACGCGCTCGCCGACACCATTCGCCGACTTTCCGATCTCGAGTCGATCCGCTCGGCGGCTGCGGGATCGCACGACGTCGTCGCGGGCGACAACAGCTCACTCGTCGACGGTCTCGGGCAGGTCCGCTCGCTCCTGGAGTCTGCGGCCGACGCGCAACTACGGACCCTGGCCGGTCGCGTGTCGGAGACACTGACCGTCGTCACGGATATCGGCGACGAGTTGTCGTCCTTTCTGTCCGGATTACCCAGCGACGCAGACGAACTCGAGAAGCTGCTCGCCCGCCAGGGCGAGCTGAAGGCTCTGGTGCGTAAGTACGCACCCGACATCGACGGCGTCATCGCGTGGCGTGAGTCCGCGGAACGTCGGCTCTCCGAGATCGACGACCCGCAGGGCTCGATCGACGAACTCGAGGTGGCGGCCGCATCGGCACGCACCGACGTGGAGTCGGCGGCGTCGACGCTGCGAACCATCCGTCGTAAGGCGGCCACGTCCATGTCGAGCAAGGTGTCGGCCGAGCTGGCCGGCCTTGCCATGGGCGACGCCGCACTGTCGGTGAGTGTCATCCCCGACGCCGCGGCGCCCGAGGATCGGCTGACGATCACGGTCGACGGTGCGGCCGCGCATGCAGGTGGCGATGGCACCGACCGTGTCGAGTTCGCGCTCGTCGCGCACGCCGGAGCCGATCCGTTGCCGATCGCGAAATCGGCGTCCGGCGGCGAACTCTCACGACTGATGCTGGCGCTCGAAGTGGTTCTGGCAGAGCCGACGTCGGGATCGGTCATGGTCTTCGACGAGGTCGACGCCGGTGTCGGTGGACGGGCAGCGGTGGAGATCGGGCGCAGGCTCGCGGGGCTCGCACGGGCACACCAGGTCATCGTCGTCACCCATCTCCCGCAGGTCGCGGCCTTCGCCGACAACCACCTGGTGATCGGGAAGACCTCGAAATCCGGCGATCGTGCGCAGACCAGCACCCTGAGGCCACTCGACCGTGACGCGCGCATCGCCGAATTGGCGCGGATGCTCGCAGGACTCGGCGAATCCGACACGGGCCGGGCGCATGCGGAGGAACTACTGGCCACCGCCGACAGCGAGAAGGCGCACGCCGTCGGATCGTCGGCAGACGAGGCGACGAGCGCAGCGACGAAAGCAAGGAGCACTCGCAAGAAGCGCTGAAACAGCTGATACTCGTGTGACAAAAGTTGCCCATGTTGCGGCGCGCCTCCCCGAGGCTGCGCGGCGCACGGTCAATCATGTGGTGCATGAAGATGCCCGCACTGCTCGCACGTAACTCCGAAGAACTGCCTGGCGTGTCCGGTATCGCCAGGATCGACAAGAACACCCGCCGCCTCATCGATCGAGTCGGACCGGGTGACATAGCCATCCTCGACGAGGTCGACCTCGACCGCGTCACCGCCGACGCACTGGTCGAGGCCAATGTCGTCGCCGTCGTCAATGCGTCCCGCTCCATCAGCGGGCGCTACCCAAACCTCGGACCGGAGGTGCTTGTCGGCTCTGGGATCGTCCTCGTCGACGAGGTCGGACCCGAGGTGTTCAAGCGAGTCAAGGACGGCGCGAAACTCCGGGTCGACGACGGCAAGGTGTTCGTCGGTGAGCGACGCCTCGCGCGCGGCACCACGCTCGACGAGCACGAGATCGCCGACATGATGATCGAGGCCAAGACGGGGCTCGTCGATCACCTGGAAGCATTCTCCGGCAACACGATTGAGTTCATTCGGAGCGAGTCCCCACTGCTGATCGACGGGGTCGGCGTGCCCGACATCGAGGTCTCGCTGGTCGGCAAGCACGTCGTGATCGTGGGCGATGGGCCCGACCGCGCGGCCGATCTACGCGCTCTCAAGCCGTTCATCAAGGAGTACTCACCGGTGATCATCGGTGTCGGTGCAGGCGCAGACACGCTGACGAAGGCCGGGTACAAGCCCTCGCTGATCGTCGGCGATCCGGAGGAGATGAAGATTGCGACGCTGAAATGCGGCGCGCAACTGGTACTTCCGGCAGACACCGACGGCCATGCCTCGGGGCTCGAGCGAATCCAGGACCTCGGAATCGGGGCGACCACGTTCCCCGCGGCCGGCGCGGCGTCGGATCTCGCTCTGCTGCTCGCCGACTACCACGGTGCCGACCTCATCGTCACCGTTGGCTATGGTGGCACCCTCGACGACTTCTTCGACCGCTCGCGGCGCGAGAGCAATCCGTCGACCTTCCTCACCCGAATGAAGGTCGGACCCAAGTTGGTCGACGCGAAAGCCGTTGCGACGCTGTACAGGAGCCGCGTGTCGGGAGCGGCCGTGGCCTTCGTGGTGCTCGCCGCGCTGATCGCGGTCATCGCCGCGGTGATGTTGTCGAGCGCGGGCGGCGAAGTGACCGATTGGGTTGTCGCACAGTGGCATCAGCTCGTCGAGTGGGCCCGCGGGGTCTGGAACAGGTAGGCAATGATTTCGGTTCGGCAGCATGCGATCTCGCTCGCCGCGGTGTTTCTGGCACTGGCGGTGGGCTTGTTCATCGGCTCCGGTTTCGTCGGCGACAGAATGAACTCGTTGACCGGCACCAGTCGCGATCGCATCGGGGCGTTGCAGGACGAGCGTGATCAACTCAACGACCAGCTCAACAGCGCCAACAGTTTTGATACCGCGATCACCGGACGGGTGATCGACGGAACGCTGCGCGGGCAGTCGGTCTTGGTGGTGACCGCGCCCGGCGCGGTCGACGCCGACGTCGCTGCTGTCAAGGACGCGATCGCCGGCGCGGGCGCCAAAGTGTCGGGTCAGATCGCGTTGACGCCGCAGTTCGTCGCTGATCAGAAATCCGAGCAACTCTCGACGATCATCGACCAGACGATTCCTCCGGGATCGACGCTGCGCGCCGAACTGGTCGATTCCGGTGGTCGCACGGGCGACCTGCTCGGCGCTCTGACGCTCGACCGAGGTGGGAAGGGTGCCGCGTCGGCCGACGACAGGCGCACCGGACTGCAGGCACTACGCGACGGCGGGTTCATCGACTACGACGGGGCGGGCTCGACACCTGCTGACCTCGCCATCGTGGTGACCGGCGGTGGCTACCCCAAGGATTCCGGAGCGCAGGGACAACTCGTCGCCCGCTTCGCCGCAGCACTCTCGGGGCGCGGCGATGGGGGAGCGCTGCTCGGTCGGACGGGTTCGACCGCTGGTGGCTCGCCGATTGCCGTCGTTCGCTCGGACCCCGGTCTGGGCAATGCCGTTTCCACCGTCGACAACGTCGATCAGCAGACCGGGCGCATCACGTCGATCCTGGTCCTGCAGGAGGAGAAGGGCGGACGGACCGGCGCCTACGGCACCGGAGCGGGTGCCAAGGCGATAACGGTCGGGGCCACCGACCGACCGTCGACCTGACGACGACGGCCCGGGCCGGGCTGTCCGAGCGGACGACCCAGCCCGGCCGGCCGGAGAGATCAGGACGCGGATCACACCCTCCGCGGAGCCGCTTCCGGTGTGGCGGAGCGGAGAACCGTCGATGGGTGTTACCCTGGAGTCCCGTAGGTCAACAGGTTTTCCGGCCTGATCCAGCCGACGGGAGAGACGGGTTTTGCGACCACTTCGCCACGTGCATGAAGGCACGAAGCACATATTCGTTACGGGCGGCGTCGCATCGTCGCTCGGAAAAGGTCTGACGGCGTCGAGCCTCGGCCAACTACTCACAGCGCGCGGTCTGCGCGTGACCATGCAGAAACTGGATCCGTATCTGAACGTCGATCCAGGCACGATGAACCCCTTCCAGCACGGTGAGGTCTTCGTCACCGAGGATGGCGCCGAGACCGACCTCGACGTCGGACACTATGAGCGATTCCTCGACCGCAATCTCTCGCAGTCGGCGAATGTCACCACCGGACAGGTGTATTCGACAGTCATCGCCAAGGAGCGACGCGGCGAGTATCTCGGCGAGACCGTCCAGGTCATCCCGCACATCACCGACGAGTTGAAGTCGCGGGTGCTCGCGATGCGTGCGCCCGGTGACGACGGTGAGCCGCCAGACGTCGTCATCACCGAGATCGGTGGAACCGTCGGCGACATCGAGTCGCTGCCGTTCATCGAAGCCGCCCGCCAGATCCGTCACGACGTCGGCCGCGACAACGTCTTCTTCATCCACGTCTCGCTGGTGCCCTATCTCGCGCCGTCGGGTGAGCTGAAGACCAAACCGACCCAGCACTCGGTCGCCGCGCTGCGCAACGTCGGAATCCAGCCCGACGCGCTGATCCTGCGGTGCGATCGCGACGTGCCCGAGGGGCTCAAGAAGAAGATCGCGCTGATGTGCGACGTCGACATCGACGGCGTCATCTCCACGCCCGACGCCCCGTCGATCTACGACATCCCCAAGGTGCTGCACTCCGAGCAACTCGACGCCTACGTCGTGCGCAAGCTCGGGCTGCCGTTCCGCGATGTCGACTGGACGGTGTGGGGCGAACTGCTCAACCGTGTGCACGAGCCGCGTGAGACCGTCCGAATCGCGTTGGTGGGCAAGTACGTCGACCTGCCCGACGCGTATCTGTCGGTGACCGAGGCGATCCGCGCGGGCGGATTCGCGTGGCGCGCCAAGACCGAGATCAAGTGGGTTCCGTCCGACGAATGCGCCACCGAGGCGGGTGCGCAGGCAGCGCTCGGCGACGTCGACGGCGTGTTGGTCCCCGGTGGCTTCGGCATCCGCGGGATCGAGGGCAAGCTCGGCGCGATCCGGTACGCGCGGCGTCGAGGCATTCCCCTACTCGGTCTGTGCCTCGGCCTGCAGTGCATCGTGATCGAGGCCGCGCGCTCGGTGGGTCTCGAGGACGCGAGCTCGACGGAGTTCGATCCCGACACCCCGTTCCCCGTCATCTCGACGATGGCCGACCAGACCGAGATCGTTGCCGGAGAAGCCGATCTCGGCGGCACGATGCGGCTCGGTGCCTACCCGGCGACGCTCAAGCCCGACAGCATCGTCGCGGAGTCGTACGGTTCGACAGAGGTGTCCGAGCGGCATCGGCACCGCTTCGAGGTCAACAACTCCTATCGCGACAAGATCGCGGCGTCGGGGCTCGTGTTCTCCGGCACCTCGCCGGACGGCCATCTCGTCGAGTTCGTCGAGTACCCCGCGTCGATTCATCCGTTCCTGGTGGGCACTCAGGCTCACCCCGAACTGAAGAGCCGGCCGACGCGTCCCCATCCGTTGTTCCGTTCGTTTATCGACGCTTCGCTGAAGTACAAAGCAGCAGAACGACTTCCGGTGGACTTGGGCGACTACGATCCACCGCCCGCGGCGGCGGTCGAGGACGACGTCACCGTCGAGGTCGAGGAACAGGACGCTTGAGCGAGAGCACCGGACCCGGCGCCCACGACTTCGCGGTGAAGTCGAGCGAAGCGGTCTACGACGGAGCGATCCTCGCGCTTCGCCTCGATCAGGTAGAGATGCCTGGCGGTCGGGTCGCCGAACGCGAAGTCGTCGAGCATTTCGGTGCCGTTGCCGTCGTCGCGCGTGATGAGGACGGCAGGATCGCGATGGTGCGTCAGTACCGGCATCCTGTCGGTCGCAGGTTGTTGGAGATTCCAGCGGGGCTGCTCGACAAGGGCGGTGCAGAGCGGCCGCTCGCCGCCGCACAGCGCGAACTCGCGGAGGAAACCGATCTGCGGGCGCAGCGGTGGCAGGTTCTGGTCGACCTCGACCTCTCGCCAGGGTTCACCGACGAAGCGCTGCGCGTCTACCTCGCCGAAGAACTGTCTCACCACCACGTGGCCGAACGCGAAGACGAAGAGGCCGACATGACGTTGGAGTGGGTCGCACTCGACGATGCCGTGGCGATGGTGCTGTCGGGCGAGATCGTGAACGCTACCGCGGTATCGGGGATTCTCGCGCTCGACGCCGCGGACCGCACCGGGGCATCGTTGCGTACGCCGGATTCGCCGTGGCGCGACAAGCCCCACGCCTTCGCCGATCGCAAAGCGGGCAAGGCGTCGACGTGACCACCACCGGGACGCGAGTCGACGACGTGGTGTCGAGGTACCTCGACCACCTCACCGTCGAACGCGGCATGGCGCCCAACACGCTTGCGTCCTACGGCCGCGACCTCGACCGCTACCGTCGCTATCTCACGGGGCGAGGGATCGTCGATCTCTCGGAGGTCACCGAGAACGACGTGCGCGAGTTCCTCGTCGATCTGCGACGCGGCGACGAGGAAGCCGGGACAACACCACTCGCCGACAGCTCGGTGGCACGAACCCTGGTGGCCACCAGAGGTTTTCATAAGTTCGCCGCTGCCGAAGGCGTCGTGCCCGCCGACGCGGCGCACGGCGTGCGGCCACCGCGTCCAGCGCGACGTCTCCCGAAGGCGTTGCCCGTCGACGACGTCGTCGCGATCCTGGAGGAAGCCGGGGCGGGCGACCATCCGCGTGCGCTGCGCGACCGCGCGCTCCTCGAACTGCTCTACAGCTGCGGAGCACGCATCACCGAGGCGACGTCGCTCGACGTCGACGACCTCGACACCGACGCGCGCACCGCCCTTCTGCGAGGCAAGGGCGGAAAGGAACGTCTCGTGCCCGTCGGCGGACCTGCCGTCGGGGCGATCGAGGCGTACCTGGTGCGGGGCAGGCCCGCTCTGGTGACACGTTCGACGCCCGCGCTGTTCCTCAACGCGCGCGGTGGCAGGCTCACCCGGCAGGGAGCGTGGCAGGTGCTCGCCGACACCGCCGAGCGGGCCGGAATCGGTACGGCCGTCTCACCGCACACCCTGCGGCACTCATTCGCGACGCACCTCCTCGATGGCGGCGCCGATGTGCGAGTGGTCCAGGAGTTGCTCGGGCACGCCTCGGTGACGACGACGCAGGTCTACACCCTCGTCACGGTCAACACGATGCGTGAGGTGTACGCCACAGCCCATCCGAGAGCGCGCTGAGCGTCGTCGAAGGGGCCGTGCGGCGATGCTCCGCGGCTTCGGTGCAGTGAACCATTAGGCTGACAAGCGGCGTCGATACGTGATCAGTGAGAAAGGCGGGTACGTGAGCACACCGAGTACACCGCGGTCGGGAGGTCATACCGACGATCAGTACCGCCTCCATGTGACGTCCGGGATCGACATCGACGAGGGCGATCATCCCGACGACGAGATCGGCCCCACCGGGCGTCCCTACCGCGACGTTCCGCCGCCTGCGCCCCTCGACCGACACGGACCGGCGACGGTCATCGCCGTGTGCAATCAGAAGGGCGGCGTCGGCAAGACGACGTCGACGATCAACCTGGGTGCCGCGCTCGCCGAGTACGGACGACGCGTACTGCTGGTCGACCTCGATCCGCAGGGTGCGTTGTCTGCGGGTCTCGGCGTGCCGCATCACCAACTCGACGAGACCGTCTACAACCTGCTGGTCCCGCCGCACGCCTCGATCGAGGATGTGCTGATGCGTACGCGCGTCGAGAACCTCGACCTTCTGCCGTCGAACATCGATCTGTCTGCCGCGGAGATCCAACTCGTCAGCGAAGTCGGACGCGAACAAGCCCTCGGCCGCGCGCTGCATCCCGTTCTCGACCGCTACGACGTCGTACTGATCGATTGCCAGCCATCGCTCGGGTTGCTGACCGTGAACGCCCTTGCCTGCGCCGACACAGTGATCATCCCGATGGAGTGCGAGTACTTCAGTCTGCGCGGTCTGGCGCTGCTCACCGACACGATCGAGAAGGTGCGCGACCGACTCAACTTCCGCCTCACCCTCGGCGGCATCCTCGTCACGATGTTCGACGCCAGAACCCTGCACTCCCGTGAGGTGATGGCTCGCGTCGTCGAGGTCTTCGGCGACGCCGTGTACGACACCGTCATCGCTCGTACCGTTCGCTTCCCGGAGACCAGCGTCGCGGGCGAACCGATCACGTCGTGGGCGCCGAAGTCCGCGGGCGCCAAGGCATATCGCGCGTTGGCGCGCGAGGTCATCGCGCGCAACGTCAAGCAGGCATGACCGAGACCGGCACGGCCGAGGCCGACGCCGCTGAGGTTGGCAACTCGGAGGTCGACACGACCGACGTCGAGGCCCCAGAGGCAGGCACCACAGAGGCAGGCACCACAGAGGCGGGCACTGTAGAGGCAGGGGCGACGGCGGGCGAGGAGCAGGGCTTTCGGGTCAAGCTCGCCAACTTCGAGGGTCCGTTCGATCTGCTGCTGAACCTCATCAGCCAGCACCGTCTCGACGTCACAGAGGTCGCGCTGCATGCGGTGACCGACGAATTCATCGCGTACACGCGGGAGATGGGTTCAGAGCTAGGACTCGAGCAGACCACCGAGTTCCTGGTCATCGCCGCGACACTGCTCGACCTCAAGGCGGCGAGGTTGTTGCCGACCGGAGAGGTCGACGACCCGGAGGATCTCGCGCTGCTCGAAGCACGTGACCTGCTCTTCGCGCGACTACTGCAATACCGCGCGTACAAGCAGGTGGCCGCGCTGTTCGGTGAACTCGAAGCCGCGGCGCTGCAGCGCTATCCGCGCGCGGTGTCGTTGGAGCAGCAGTTCACCGATCTGCTTCCCGAGGTGACGCTCGGCGTCGATGCGAACGGATTCGCCGAGGTCGCCGTCGCGGCGTTGACACCACGTCCTATCCCGACGGTCGGTCTCGATCACCTTCACGACATGCACAAGGTGTCGGTGCCCGGGCAGGCGCGACGCATGGCCGCGCTGCTTGCCGCCAGCCCTGGCGAGTGGATGACGTTCCGCGCGCTCGTCGCCGATTGCGAGAACGGACTCGAGGTCGTCGGCAGCTTCCTCGGACTGCTCGAACTCTTCCGTGAGCGTGCGGTCACCTTCGAGCAGCCCGAGGCACTCGAAGAACTCCAGGTGTCGTGGACGGGCGAGCGCGACCGCGAGGAACTACGCATGGAGAAAGCGGAGGACTACGAATGACCGACTTCGACGCGGGTCCAGACGATCCAGGCGCCCACTCGTCCGAGAGCGTTACGCCCGAGCAGACGGCGCTCGACGTCGGCGACGTGGTCGACGAGGCAGACTCCGAACCAGTTCTCGACGACGCGCGCCTGCGTGCGGCGCTCGAAGCCGTGCTGCTCGTCGTCGACACGCCGGTGACCGCCGACGAACTCGCCTCGGCGGTCGGCGACAACCGCGCACGCGTGCATTCGACGCTCACTCAGATGGCGGCTGACCTGA
>NZ_DLSO01000163.1:0-6212 GCF_002500165.1 Gordonia sp. UBA7860
TGGCTCATCCCACCCGCCACCATCGACCCCCACCGCACACCACTACCCGCCCACAACCGACGAACCATGCGACTCGACAGCGTAGCCGCCTAGGTTTCGGGCCCAACTGCACAACCGGTCCGACGCAGCCGCGTCAGGCGCACGCACTTTGAGAACTCCATACCCGGCATTGCAGCGGCGCAGCAACCTCCACGTCGGACCTCACGACGACTCACCTACGATCTAGAGGTGGACCTGCACCTTGCCACCTATTTCGTCGCGGTCATCGATCACGGCGGTATCACCAAGGCTGCGCAGGCGCTCTACATCTCCCAGCCCTCGCTGTCGCAGGCGATTCGAACGCTCGAACGCAAGCTCGGGGTCACGCTGTTCGACCGCACGGGGCGTCGCCTCGAACTCACGGAGGCGGGCGCACGCGTCGAGGTGATCGCGCGGCGCGTACTCGCCGACGTCGAGCGAGCACGTCAACGAGTGGGCGCTGTTCGCGAACTACGTTCCGGAACAGTTGATGTCATCACCGAGCCGGCCTTCGCCATCGCACCACTCGTCGCGATCGTGCGCGACTTCCGCACTCGCTTCGACCGGGTGATCGTGCGGATTCTGGCTGCCGACGGTCCCGCAGGCATCCTCGCGGCGCTACGCAGCGGGCGCGCCGAGATCGGACTGATCGACTCCTCCGCCGAACATTCCACGTTCGCGTCCACGCCGCTCGGCACACAGGACCTCGTCCTTGCCGCGTCACCATCGCTGAGCGTCGACGCCGACGACGACGGTGTTGTCGCACGCGAGTCCGTCCGCTCGTTGCCCCTGCTCCTCGACCTCTCCGACCCGTCGACCGGGCGTCTTCTCGCCGACCTCATCGCCGACGGCGCGCGCAATGTCGCGGTCGACTGCGCGCACCCGCCGACCATCCGTGAGTTGGTCGCCCGCGGCGTCGGCGCGACCATTGCGCCGCGCGAATCGGTCGCCGAGCAGATCCCGCATGCCACGACGTACAGCCTGGACCCGCCGCTGCGACGCGATTTCGGGCTGATCATGCGTTCGGGACAACCGTCGCCCGCCGCAGCGGCGTTTCTCGCCGTCGCACGCCAGACATGCGGCGCTCCAACACGAGTCGACGACGAGGTCTTCGAGTAGCCGTGGAACTACGCCAGATCGAATACTTCCTCGCCGTGGTCGAACACGGCGGGATCGGCGGGGCGTCGGTGTCGCTCGGCGTGACCCAGCCGACGGTATCGCAGGCACTACGCGCCCTCGAGCGTGAAATCGGGGTGCAGCTGTTCCACCGGATCGGCCGCGGGATGGTGCCCAGCGCTGCGGGACGTGCACTCGTCGGCTCGGCGCGCCAGATCGTGCGCGACGTCGGATCGGTCGACGACGCGCTGGCCGTCGGCAGTGATCAGATCACCGGACGCGTGGAGATCCTCGCCTCACCGTTCGCCGACGGTTCCACCATCGCCGACGTGGTCGCGGCATTCGTCAGCGCGCACCCCGCCGCCACGATCAGGGTGGGCGAACTCGACGACGAATCACTCGCGGCAGCCATGATCGAGGAGGGTCGCTGCGACTTCGTCGTCACGCATCTTCACCCCGTCGAGACGGCGGTCGACGATGCTCTCGAGGTGATCGTGCTCGGCGAGCAGGAGTTCTGGCTCGTCTGTCCGTCGAACACCGTCCTACCCGACGGTCCGATCGACATCGCCGATCTCCCCCACATCCCGATGGTGTTCGTTCCGCGCGGCGGGACGGTCGCCGACGAGATCGAGAGCGCGATGCGCGAAGCCGGCGTGCGCCCACCGATCGCGGTGCTCGCAGAGGACCGCGATCAGCGACTACCCATGGTGCTGGCGGGAGTCGGCGCGACGCTACTCGAACGACGGGTCGCGGAGTCGGTTTCCGATCGCACCACGGTGCGGCCCGTTCGGCCGCGATTCGTCCGCAACTTCGCGCTCATGTACGACCCGACGGCATTGTCGATCGCCGCACAGGCTTTCGTCGACGTTGTTCGAACGCTCCACCGCGACAACTGAATACGGTCGAACTACGCCCGATCAGGCCACCCGCTCGAACACTGCCGCCAACCCCTGCCCGCCGCCGATACACATCGTCTCGAGGCCGTAGCGCCCGCCACCGCGCACCAGTTCGCGGGCCAACGACGCGAGCATCCGTCCTCCGGTCGCACCGACGGGATGACCGAGAGAGATGCCTGAGCCGTGCACGTTGACGCGCGCGAAATCGGCACTCTCGGTGAAGAACCGACCGAAACCCCACTCACGGGTCACGGCAAGCGCCTGTGCCGCGAACGCCTCGTTCAGTTCGATCACGTCCATGTCCTCGAGGGTGAGACCCGCCTTGCCGAGCGCCTTCTGCGTCGCTGGAACCGGACCGATCCCCATCGTCTCCGGGGGAACTCCCGCGAGACCCCATGACACCAGTCGTACGAGTGGGCGCAGACCGTACCGCTGCGCCGTCTCAGCGGTCGTCACCAGACACATCGACGCCGCGTCGTTCTGACCGCTCGCATTTCCGGCGGTCACCGTGGCGTCGGCGTCGACCTCCGACATGATCGGTGTCAGCGCGGCAAGCGAATTCAGAGAAATGTCGGCCCGCGGATGTTCGTCGGTGTCGATGACCTGCTCAGACCGCTTGCCCGACACGGTGACCGAAACGATCTCCTCGGCCAGGATGCCGTCCTTCTGCGCACGCACGGCGCGCAGATGCGATTCGACGGCCAGCTCGTCCTGCTCGTCGCGCGAGATGCCGTACCGCCTACGGAGATTCTCGGCGGTCTCGATCATCCCACCCGGGATCGGATGGTCTCGGCCACCTGCGGTGGATCGCGCCCGAGCAAGGCTGTCGTGCAGCGCGATTCCGGTTCGTGCTCCACCCCAGCGCATGTCGACGGAGTAGAACGACGCATTGCTCATCGACTCGGTACCGCCCGCTACGACGAGATCGTTGTCGCCGGCACCCACCTGATAGGCCGCCTGGATCACGGCCTGCAGACCGGAGCCGCATCGTCGATCGACGTGCATGCCCGGCACCGTCGTCGGAAGCCCCGCGTCGAGCGCGACGACCCGCCCGATCGCGGGTGCCTCACTGTTGCCGTTGCAGTGGCCGAGGATCACGTCCTCGACGGCGTCGTGCGGCACAGCGGTGCGCTCGAGCAATCCGCTCAGCGCCGCTACTCCGAGGTCGACCGCGGTCACGGATCGGAACATCCCGCCGTAGCGTCCGATCGGGGTGCGGACCGGTTCGCAGATCAGGACCTCACGCATGATGTAGCTCCTCTGACTCGCGCAGCCGCACGCCGGCCTCCCGTCCGACGACGGCGGCCTGCGTTTGCGTCATCGACGTCAGCCGATCAGCTCGAAGATGGTGGCATTGGCCATGCCGCCCGCTTCGCACATCGTCTGCAGTCCGTAGCGAATCCCGTTGTCGTGCATGTGATGCGCGAGACGAGTCGCGAGGATGGCGCCGGATCCCCCGAGCGGATGTCCGACGGCGATCGCTCCGCCGAGCGGATTGAGCGCCTTCTCCGATGCACCCGTGTCGATCTGCCACGCCAGCGGCACCGGCGCGAACGCCTCATTGACCTCGAATGCACCGATCTCGTCGATCGAGAGTCCGGATCGTGCAAGCACTTTGGCCGTGGCGGCAATCGGCCCCGTGAGCATGACGACCGGATCATCACCCGCCACGACGGTGGTGTGAATCCGCACCAGAGGGACCAGACCGTTGGCCGCCGCGGTCTCGCTCGACATCACCAGCAGCGCGCCAGCCCCATCGGAGATCTGTGATGCGTTGCCCGCGTGAATGACACCGTTCTCGTCGAACACCGTTCGGAGTTTGCCGAGGGACTCCAGCGAACCGCCGCGTCGAATACCCTCGTCCCCCTCGAGTACGCCGGGCAGCGTCGCGAGCTGAGCGTCGAAGGCGCCCGAATCGGTTGCTGTGGCGGCGAGTTCGTGTGATCGCAGTGCGTACTCGTCGAGTTGGGTGCGACTCAGACCCCAGCGTCGCGCCACCTCCTCTGCCCCGATGCCCTGACTGAAGCGGTCGACGCCGAAGCGGTCGAGTACGGTTGCCGGCTGACTCTCGCCGTTGGGTGCCGCGGTACCCATCGGGACACGGCTCATCGACTCGACTCCGCCCGCCACGACGACGTCGAGTTGGCCGGAGATCACCGCGGCCGCGGCCATCGCCAGTGCCTGCTGACTCGACCCGCACGCCCGTGTGACCGTGGTTCCCGGGACCGTGGTCGGCCACCCCGCGGCCAACACCGCTGTGCGTGCGATGTTTCCCGCCTGCTCGGCGTGTTGGCTCACGCAACCCCACATGACGTCGTCGACGATTGCGGGGTCGATCGCGGTGCGTTCGACGAGCGCTTCGAGCACGTGGGCCGAGAGGTCAGCGGGATGGATACCGGCCAACGCCCCGTTTCGACGTCCGATCGGGGTGCGTACCGCGTCGACGATCACTGCATCTGTCATGCATTCGAGCCGACCATCTCTCACCTGGTGACCACAAGTAGTTTCGCGTTCACGGACTCATAGACGCGACCTATTGCATTGAGTCGCCCTATCGGTGTGTTAGCCGATCCGGCCGTTCCTTCCGGGTAGGTCTCGGGTGCATGCTGGAGGTCATGGCACGTCTGGCCCGCACGCTCGTTCTCACCGACACCCAAGAAGACATCGTCGTCGCGGTGCGACGATTCGTCGACGCCGAGATCATCCCGAACGCGCAGCAACTCGAACACGACGACGCCTACCCGCAGGAGATCGTCGACGGCATGGCCCAACTGGGCCTGTTCGGCCTGATGATCCCCGAGGAGTACGGAGGACTCGGCGAGTCGCTGCTCACCTATGCGCTGTGCGTCGAGGAGCTCGCACGCGGCTGGATGAGCGTGTCCGGTGTCATCAACACGCATTTCATCGTCGCCTACATGCTGCGTCAGCACGGAACCGACGAGCAGAAGCAACGGTTTCTGCCCCGGATGGCCACCGGCGAGGTGCGCGGCGCGTTCTCGATGAGCGAGCCGGATCTCGGGTCCGACGTCGCAGCGATCAAGACGTCGGCCAAGCTCGGTGACGACAGCGCGTACTCGATCAACGGCGCAAAGATGTGGCTGACGAACGGGGCGTCGTCGACTCTCGTTGCGGCACTTGTCCGTACCGACGAGGGCGCGGTCAAGCCGCACCACAATCTCACGACGTTCCTCATCGAGAAGCCTGCAGGATTCGGGGAAGTCGTTGCCGGACTGACCATTCCGGGAAAGATCGAGAAGATGGGCTACAAGGGCATCGACACCACGGAGATGATCTTCGACGACTATCAGGCATCGCCGGACGACATCCTCGGGGGTGTGCCCGGGCGCGGGTTCGCGCACATGATGGACGGGGTCGAGGTGGGTCGGGTCAACGTCTCGGCACGTGCGTGCGGTGTTGCGCAACGAGCCTTCGAACTCGCCATCGCCTATGCGCAACAGCGCCACACGTTCGGCAAACCGATCGCCGAGCACCAGGCGATCGCGTTCAGTCTCGCCGAGATGGCCACCAAAGTCGAAGCGGCACAACTGATGATGACCAATGCCGCCCGGCTGAAGGACTCCGGCGAACGCAACGACGTCGTAGCGGGCATGGCGAAGTATCTGTGTAGCGAATACTGTTCGGAGGTCACCGGGGCGTCGTTCCGCATTCACGGCGGATATGGCTACTCGAAGGAGTTCGAGATCGAACGACTCATGCGTGAGGCGCCATTCCTGCTCATCGGCGAGGGCACCAGCGAGATTCAAAAACAGATCATCAGCAAAGGGCTGCTGCGCGAGTACGCCGCCCGCTGAACCACCGACAGATATCCGACGAGAGGGAAAAGACGTGCAGCGCAACGTATTCAACGAAGACCACGAAGCTTTCCGCAAGACGATCCGCGACTTCATCGCCAAGGAGGTCGTGCCCGTCCACCACGAGTGGGAGAAGCAGGGACACCCGCCGCGAGACTTCTACCGCAAGCTCGGCGAGTTGGGTGTGCTCGGCATCGAGGTGCCCGAGGAGTACGGCGGCGACACCATGTTCGTGGACGTCTCCGCCCGCGAGAACCTCAACATCGACGACCTGCTGGACGCGATCGTGCTGACCGCGGACGGTGCTCTGGAGCTGCAGGCCAACCCGGACAAGAACGCCCGCGGCGTGGCCATCGAGGCGAACCTGGAC
>NZ_DLSO01000163.1:6276-6832 GCF_002500165.1 Gordonia sp. UBA7860
TGCCCGAGGAGTACGGCGGCGGCGGCGTACACGATTTCACGTATTCGCTTGTCGTGTCGGAGGAAACCTCGCTCGCGGGCGTGACCTTCGGCAGCGAGTCAGTACACACCAATCTGATCCTGCCGTACCTGATGGAGTACGCGACCGACGAACAGAAGCAGCGCTGGCTACCCGGATTCGCCTCGGGCGACATCATGTTCGCGATCGCCATGACCGAACCGGGCACCGGCTCCGACCTCGCGAACATTTCGACGACGGCCAGGCTCTCCGAAGACGGCAGCCACTACATCCTCGACGGCGCAAAGACATTCATCACCGGCGGTGCACTCGCCGACCGCATTCTGGTGGTCTGCCGCACCGCACCATTCGATCCCGACAATCGTCGTGCCGGACTCTCGATTCTGGTGGTGGACACCACTTCCGAGGGATTCGCCGTCGGGCGGAAGCTGGAGAAGATCGGACTCAAGGCGTCGGATACGGCCGAACTCTCCTTCTCGTCGGTGCGCGTGCCCGTCGAGGACCGGCTCGGCGAGGGGGGCAAGGGGTTCTCCTACCT